>NZ_JAGKWP010000171.1 GCF_021151785.1 Flavobacterium sp. | reverse complement strand
GATTTAAGTATCTCTGACATCTTCTATCTGACAATTATAAAGTTATGTGTGTAATCCTTACCGTTTAAGAAATTTGTACATTCCTTAATCATCTGCGGGAAAAATAACTTGAAGTTTTCATCAAAAAAATCATAATGTTCTTTTAGATCATTTACCGCTTTTTCCATATTAGACTTATATGCTGTTCGCTGAGCAACGCCAGTCAAAGCTCGTTCTATGCCCCAAAACTCGCTATAATTTTTTAGCCAATCATATTTTATCATAGATTGTTTTATTAAAGTTGTTACACACGTTTCCATATCAAGATAATTCTGATATGTAAAATCGTTCAAACCTTTATGTTCGTTGATTCGTACTGTAGGTTTAGGACATGCGTTGAATAACTTCAAAACTCGTGAATATTTATCTTCATATTTAGGTACATAAAAAATTACCTTCTTTTTTGCGCGAGTAAGTGCTACCGTAATTAGATTAACAACAACATCATCCGATAAATTTATAAAGGCTTTTTCAAGAGGAAAAGTTAAAAAACAAATAACATAATCAAGTCTTTGAAATTTTTTAAAAGTTGTATCTTTGGTACAGATTTTGGTAATAAAGTTTAGGTTGTTTAACAACTTAAAAATAAAGTATTGATAATTGGGGTCGACTGGTTTTGACAGCGAGTGGCATTGATTAGTAAGCATGTCGAGCATTGTATTTTTGGCTCGTAAATATCAAGAATACGAACTTATAAACGGCGAAAATAATTACGCTTTAGCTGCATAATCTGAATTATAGTAGGATACGCCTAGTCTCGTCAAGGACGAGAAGCTAGATTCTCCTCAAAAGCCTTGGTTTATGGCGTTTGGATTAGGGGAACCGTAAAAGTAAACCTAGGAATGGTAAAGCTTTAAATCCTTTCTGACACTAATAAAGCTAAGTTAAAAGTGGCGGTTTTGGGCCAAGCTTTTAATCGAAAATTCAATCCAAAACTAAACATGTAGAAAGCTCTTTGATGGCTTGTTTGGACGAGGGTTCGAATCCCTCCGACTCCACTAAAATAAATTCAAAACAGACTAAAAGCCTGTAAATCATTTGATTTACAGGCTTTTTTGTTTATAGCACAATTTAAATTATCTATTAAATCTAAACCTATTGGTGTTAAAATAGGTTACCCGGAAAAAGAAAAATGAGGGTAACCGAATTTTTAGAGAGAAGTGACATAACTACTAAAGTTTTTAGGACTGTTTTTTAAGCCATTTTTTTATCAATACCAATTGACCTAAATGATAATAGCTGTGTTCAATCATTGCTTCAATATTTCTTGAATATGTTCCGTATTTTTCATCAACGAATTTATCATTTAGTCTTTCTTCAGGCATTTGCTCAATCAACTCGGCAAACTCTTTTGAGTCATCCCAAAATTTGTTTAGAAATATTTTCCATTCATCTTGTGATTTAATTTCATGGAAATCAAAACTATATTTATCTCTAATTTCCAATTTACCTCCAAGAAATACATTTTTTATTCCTTTAATATAGTAATGAATATGTTGTGAAAGATTGGCTATTGTGTTAAAATCCTGAAATTTTGCAGTGGCAATTTCCCAATCCAAATCTTCTAATTCATTTCTGAAATTTGTGTTTGCTATCCAAGTACCATTTAAAATTACTTCACGAAATCTATTTGCAAGTATTGTTTGGTTATTCATTTTTTTTATAACTATTAGGTTAAAGTTTTAACTAAAGTAAGGCTTTAAATAAAGCATTATAGTCTAAACAAAAATAACAAAATTATTGAAAAATGTAAACAATTAGAATTATTATAATACTAAACAAGTAAATGGGGTCAAAAGGTAAATTGTCTTATCAGTTTCCTTTTTATACCTTTGCTACTATGAATGATAATTTTATTAATGAATATTTCGGTATTGGCATACAAAATGGTAAAACGCCTGAAAACTTAGGTGTGCTTTGGCGTACTGCACAAAACATGGGAGCTAGTTTTATTTTCACCATCGGCAATCGCTATGCCAAACAAGGATGCGATACTCATAATGCGGTCAAATCCATGCCTTATTACCATTATGAAACTTTTGAAGAATTTTTTACTCATTTGCCTAAAGGAGCTCGTTTGGTGGGTGTTGAACTTAACGACCGTGCTGAAGATTTAGAAACATTTCATCATCCTAGGCGATGTGTATATTTACTTGGTGCTGAAGATCATGGTTTATCCAAAATAGCCATGGAAAGATGCCATTACTTGGTTAAATTCAAATCTGAGAAAAGTGTTAATGTTGCTGTGGCAGGTAGCATTGTTTTATATGACAGAGGTATTCATAAACCTAGATCATAATTTGTCAATAATAAATTTTCTTTTTATTAATTTTTATCTTCCTTATTCTTCTTGTCTTTTGTAGACATATAAAAAAGTCATAATAAATGTAGCAGTTAAAAATTATATTTTAC
>NZ_JAGKWP010000015.1 GCF_021151785.1 Flavobacterium sp. | reverse complement strand
AAAATTTAATTTTGCCAAAAAATTAACTATGAATTTTGAAAATTTAAAGCCCCAAGTTGAAATAATTGTTCAAAGTCAATTAGAAAGAGACCAAAAACTTCAAAAAATATGCCAACTATTATCTGAATCTGTAACTCATTATGACTGGGTCGGCTATTATTTTGCTAACCATGAAACAAAAACATTACACTTAGGACCTTATGTAGGTGCAGAAACAGATCATACGGTAATTCCTTTTGGGAAAGGTATTTGTGGTCAAGTAGCAGAATCTAACACTAACTTCGTTGTCCCTGATGTTAAAGCTCAAGATAATTATATCGCTTGTAGCATAACAGTAAAATCCGAAATTGTGGTTCCTCTGTTTGTCAATGGAATAAATATTGGCCAAATTGACATTGACAGCCATGTATTAAATCCATTTACAGAAGAAGACGAAAACTTCTTAGAATTTGTAAATGAGCAAGTTGCTACACTTTTTTAGTTTATAAATGCGAAAAGGTTTGGTAATTAAAAAAATAAAGTTACCTTTGCACCCGTATTGAGAAACACTCAATCTACATAATAATTATTTAAATAATATTAGCATGTATTTATCGAAAGAGAAAAAAGCTGAAATTTTTGCAACTCACGGAGGTGCAGCAACGAACACAGGTTCAACAGAAGGACAAATCGCATTGTTTACTTTTAGAATCAATCACTTAACTGAGCACTTAAAAAGAAATCGTCATGATTACAACACTGAGCGCTCATTAGTAAAGTTGGTAGGTAAAAGAAGAAGTCAACTTGACTACTTAAAGAAAAAAGATATCAACAAATATCGTGAGATTCTGAAAACATTAAACATCAGAAAATAATTCAAGGGGGCTTTGTGCCCCTTTTTGTTTACAAAAAAAAGACAGACAAAGTTTGGTTTTTCATTGGGTTTCAAACAACTACAACAACACACAACAACAACACAACTAAACCCTTTGTTTAAATTATTTATTGAACGAACAATTTATGATTCCAAAAGTAACCCAAGAAATTATCGATTTAGGTGATGGAAGATCAATCACAATCGAAACAGGAAAATTAGCCAAACAAGCAGATGGGTCTGTCGTGGTACGTATGGGCGACGCTATGTTGCTTGCGACTGCAGTTTCTGCCCGTACTGCCAATCCAGGAGTGGATTTTTTACCATTAACAGTAGATTACCGCGAAAAATTTGCTGCAGCTGGTCGTTTCCCAGGCGGATTCTTTAAAAGAGAAGCCCGTCCAAGCGACCAAGAAATTTTAACCATGAGATTAGTTGATCGTGTTTTGCGTCCACTTTTCCCAGACGATTACCATGCTGAAACCCAAGTAATGATTCAATTAATGAGTCATGACGATAATGTAATGCCAGATGCATTAGCTGGATTAGCTGCTTCTGCAGCCCTAGCTGTTTCAGACATTCCATTCTATAATTTAATCTCCGAAGTGAGAGTTGCTAGAGTAGATGGTAAATTAATCATCAACCCTAGCCGAGAAGAACTAGAACAATCTGACATAGACATGATGATTGGAGCTTCTAAAGATTCTGTTTGTATGGTGGAAGGTGAGATGAAAGAAATATCAGAAGCCGAAATGGTAGAGGCTATTAAATTTGCTCACGAAGCGATTAAAGTCCAAATTGAAGCTCAAGAAAGATTAAGAGCAGCAATTGGTTCGCCTGCTTACAGAGAATATGAACCAGAAAAAGAAGATGAAAGCATTTACGAAAAAGTAAAAGCAGCTTCTTATGACAAATACTATGCTATCGCACAAGAAGCATCAGCAAAAAGTGAAAGAGGAGAAAAATTTGCAATTGTTAAAGAAGAAGTTAAAGCTTTATTTTCAGAAGAAGAATATACAGAAAACCCAGATTTAGCAGAATTAGTAAGCAAATACAATTATAAAGTTCAAAAAACAGCAGTTCGTAACGTAATTTTAGAAAAAGGAATTCGTTTAGATGGTAGAAAAACAACTGATATTCGTCCAATATGGTGCGAAATCGACTATTTACCATCAGTTCACGGTTCATCTATTTTTACTCGTGGAGAAACTCAAGCTTTAGCAACTGTAACTTTAGGAACTTCAAGAGAAGCGAATGTAATTGACTCGCCATCTGAACAAGGTGAAGAGAAATTCTACTTACATTATAACTTCCCTCCATTCTCAACTGGTGAAGCAAAACCTTTAAGAGGAACTTCAAGAAGAGAAGTTGGTCACGGAAATTTAGCACAACGCGCATTAAAAAATATGATTCCTGCTGATTGTCCTTACACCATTCGTGTAGTTTCTGAAGTATTAGAATCTAACGGATCTTCTTCTATGGCTACAGTTTGTGCAGGTACAATGGCATTAATGGATTCTGGTGTTCAAATGGTAAAACCAGTTTCTGGAATTGCCATGGGATTAATTACAGATGGTGAGAAATTTGCTGTGTTATCTGATATCTTAGGGGATGAAGATCACCTAGGAGACATGGACTTTAAGGTAACGGGAACTGCTGACGGTATTACCGCTTGTCAGATGGACATCAAAATCGATGGTTTACGTTACGACATCATGGAACAAGCCTTAGGTCAAGCTAGAGAAGGTCGTATGCATATTTTAGGTAAAATTACTGAAACTATTGCTCAACCACGTCCTTCAGTTAAACCAAATGCTCCGAAAATCATCACTAGAACTATCCCTGGAAACTTTATTGGAGCCTTAATAGGTCCTGGTGGTAAAGTAATTCAAGAATTACAAAAAGCTACTGGAACAACCATTGTTATTAATGAAGTTGACGAAAAAGGAGTAGTTGAAATTTTAGGAACTAATCAAGATGGAATTGATGCAGTATTAGCGAAAATCGATTCAATTATTTTCAAACCTGAAGTTGGAGAAGCTTACGAAGTAAAAGTAATTAAAATGTTAGATTTTGGCGCTGTTGTAGAATACACAAAAGCTCCCGGAAATGAAGTTTTATTACACGTATCAGAATTGGCTTGGGAAAGAACTGAAAATGTAGCTGATGTTGTTAAAATGGGAGATGTTTTCATGGTAAAATACCTAGGTGTTGACCCAAAAACTAAGAAAGAAAAAGTTTCTAAAAAAGCACTATTACCAAGACCGCCAAGAGAAGACAAACCTACTGAGAAAAAAGATAAACCTCAAGGTTAATTTAGTTAAGTTAATTCATAAAAAGAGCCTCAATTTAAAATTAAATTGAGGCTCTTAAATTTTATTTCAATTATTTGTAACTTTTTTGAAACCTCTTACGTATAACAATAAGAACTTTAAAAAAGTAAGGAGAGAATTTAATGAGACAACTTAAAATCACCAAGCAGGTTACCAACCGTGAAACCGCTTCCCTTGACAAATATTTACAAGAAATTGGCAAAGTTGACCTTATCACTGCTGATGAAGAAGTAGAGTTAGCACAACGTATTAAAGCAGGTGACCAAAGAGCACTTGAAAAATTAACAAAAGCTAATTTACGTTTTGTTGTATCAGTAGCTAAACAATATCAAAATCAAGGATTAACACTTCCAGATTTAATTAATGAAGGAAACCTAGGATTAATCAAAGCCGCTCAACGTTTTGATGAAACTCGTGGATTCAAATTTATTTCTTATGCTGTGTGGTGGATTCGTCAATCTATTTTGCAAGCATTAGCAGAACAGTCTCGTATCGTACGTTTACCTTTAAATAAGATTGGTTCAATCAATAAAATCAATAAAATGTACGCTTTATTGGAACAATCTAACGAACGTGCTCCTTCAGCTGAAGAAATTGCAAAAGAGTTAGACATGACGGTAAATGATGTTAAAGAGTCAATGAAAAATTCAGGTCGTCACTTGTCAATGGATGCTCCTCTAGTAGAAGGTGAAGATTCTAACTTATACGACGTTTTACGTTCAGGTGAATCTCCAAATCCTGATAGAGAATTAATTCACGAATCATTACAGACTGAAATTGAAAGAGCATTAGAAACTTTAACACCAAGAGAAGCTGATGTGGTTCGTTTGTATTTTGGTCTAGGTGACCAACACCCAATGACTTTGGAAGAGATTGGAGAAACTTTTGACCTAACTCGTGAGCGTGTTCGTCAAATTAAAGAAAAAGCGATTAGAAGATTAAAACATACTTCTAGAAGTAAAATATTAAAAACTTATTTAGGATAACACTTTAACAAACTAAGTGTGACACTATAAAGATAACAACGGTCTTATGACTGTTCGTTTTTTGATTGATGATTGAAACCTCGGCTGATTACCGAGGTTTTATTTTTAGTACTTTTACATTTCTGCTTAAAGATTTTTAAACTTATCTAGTATAAACTATCTTTGCAACAACAACACACACTTTATACACATGAAAAACACATTAATTGCTCCATCTATATTAGCAGCAGATTTTGCTAATTTACAACGTGACATCGAAATGATTAACATTAGCCAGGCCGATTGGTTTCATATTGACATTATGGACGGCGTTTTTGTTCCTAATATTTCATTTGGAATGCCTGTTTTAGAGGCTATTACTAAACATACAAAAAAAACTATTGATGTACATTTAATGATTATTGATCCTGACCGTTATATTACTACTTTTAAGAAATTAGGGGCTGACTATTTAACCGTTCATTATGAATCATGCACCCATTTACATAGAACTCTTCAAGCTATCAAAGCAGAAGGTATGAAAGCTGGTGTAGCATTGAATCCGCATACAAATGTTGCTTTACTAGAAGATGTAATTAATGACATTGACTTGGTTTGTATAATGAGTGTAAATCCTGGTTTTGGAGGACAATCATTTATTGAAAAAACATATGATAAAGTGGCTCAATTGGCTGAAATTATCAGAAGAAATAAAGCCCATACCCTCATTGAAATTGATGGTGGAGTAACTAATAAGAATGCAAAAAAACTAGTAGACGCTGGGGCTAATGTGTTAGTTGCTGGCAGCTATGTTTTTGGCGCAAAAGATCCCATTGCAACTATAGCCGACCTAAAAGTAATTACGAAATAATACAAAGAATAAAAAACCTGATTTGAGTGAGTATTAAATCAGGTTTTTTATGTTAATATTGATCAATTAAATACTGAATCAAATCAGTTGTGGTCACAATTCCTACCAATAGATCTCCTTCACATACTGGCAATGCATGAAACTCTCTTTTCGCTAAAATTTCAGCTGTAGCTTTAATTGTAGTCTCTGGTGAAACCGATACAAGATTTTTAGACATTACTTGTTCTACACTAAACATATTATAAACAGTTGAATCTATAATAGTATCATCTTCATCCACAGCATCAGCAAAAGAAATTCGCAACAAATCTGTATAGCTCAACATACCTACAATTTTATTACTATTCACTACAGGAATATGTCGGATATGATTCTTTTTAAATAAAGTTTCAGCTTTAGTTAACGTATCTGTAATATTCAACTTAATGATACTTGTCGTCATTATAGTTGAAACAGGGACATTTTTTTTCATATACTATCTAATTAATAGTATAAAATTAATTTAATTTCAATACAAAAACTATGACATATATCACTTCATTACTGAATTTGGTTTGAAATAATTTTCGTTAAAATTAATCATTTGTTTTAATTTGGTATAAACACCAGGAAAGTACGTTTTTAGTTCTTCTGGTGATTCGAAAAAATGTTCAAGTAAAACAGCTACAAACTCATATTGATCAGTGAATGCATAGTCTCGAATGATTCCAGAATCTAGCAACTTCGCTTTCAACTCCGTATTTTCCATTGCTCGATACATACTTTCTAACTCCTCTTTAAATAATACATGACTAGTTTTATCATTTTGCATTGACTTGATATGCAATGCGTGTGTAAACTCATGTAAACCAAGATTTAATTTATCATTTGTAATAGCAATTCCTTCATAAAAATGTTTCCAAGAAAGCACAATTGCTTTTAATTTTGGATTAAATTCTCCTTTATGGTATTGTTGTGTCTCTTCTGAAAAATAAATATCTGGATGAATATAAATCGTCTTAATCAATGGATTCATGTAATCTCTAAGACCAAAAGTTAATTTTACATGAGTAGCTGCAATCAGCACTTTCATTTCTTCATCAATCAATAAAGATAAACTTTCAAATTGAGTCTTTTCTATAAAATGACGTACCCTATGATCAAAAAAACGCTTATATTTTGGCTTCAATCTTCGGTAAAATGAAAAGTGCTCTACTAGGATACTTTGATGATGTAACGATACTTTTTTAGTAAACAATTGAGCAAAAACAAAAAGAGGTTTTTTATACTTACGTTGGTAAATAATTTCTATCAAATAAAATCCAAAGAAAACAACCATCAAGATCAATGGAAGTACACATAAAACCATTCCTACATAATCTGCAAAAACCAACTCATAGTTTTCTGCAATGGTTTGCTCTTCCATAAAAAATAAATTAGTGACCTCGAAGGGAGTCGAACCCCCAACCGCTGGAGCCGAAATCCAGTGCTCTATCCAATTGAGCTACGAGGCCTTTGTATAACAAGTGATTTAAAAACCACTTGTTTTTACTATGCTAAAAGTTTCTTTACAACGTTAGAAATGGTTTTACCATCCGTTTTTCCTGCCAATTCTTTAGAAGCCAACCCCATAATTTGCCCCATAGCCGCCATACCTGAAAAACCGTTATCAGTAATTATTTTTGCTACAACTACTTCTACTTCAGCCTCTGTTAATTGCGCAGGCAAGAATTTTTCTATTACAGCAACTTGAGCTAATTCTGGTTCAGCTAAGTCAGCACGTCCTTGCTCTTTGTAAATAGTAGCGCTGTCTTTTCTTTGTTTTACTAAACGTTGTAACATTTTAATCTCATCCTCTGCGGATAACTCATCCCCGGCTCCTGCCTCAGTCTTAGCTAATATTATAGCCGACTTAATAGCACGTAAAGCTTCCAACGCTATAGTATCTTTTGCTTTCATGGCTTCTTTCATATGATCCATGATATTTTTTTCTAAACTCATTGTTTTATTTTTAAGGTTTTTGAAATCGTATATTTGAATTGCGAAATTAATAAAAAATCCCGTTCAGTTTTCAGTGCTAAACGGGATTTCTTTATAAAAATTTATTGAAATCAATCTACATTATCATGTAAGAAAGAATTATTAGAACGTAATTGAACATCATCATTACTATCTATACCCAAAGATAATCTAGACTGATTATTTTGGTTAGGCATACTCGTCACATCTAAACCTTGACGTTTGAAAGCAGGCTCTTTTTCTAACTCATCAATTCTTCCTGGATTATTAAACTTATAATTAAAATCTTTTAGTTTTCTTTTTCTTTCCTCTGCTCTAGCTCTTAAGGTGTCTTCAATTGACATTTCGAGTGGAGAAACTTCTAAATTAGAAACTGTCTCTGCAACAGATGTTTGTCTAACGGTAAAGTTTAATTCCTCCTCAATTGGTGTTACATTTACCTTGGTTTCAGCTATAGGTTCTGAAGCTATTTCTATTTCTTCCTCTAATGTGTAACGAATAACACCATTTTGATTCATTTCTGTCACTGGCATTACTTGAACAGGCTCATTGACATTAATTTCCTTTACTTCATTAGTCAAATCAAAAACGACTGTATTATTTGCTGGTGATTCAGATTTAGCATTAAACAAATCTAATGAAAAATTAAATTCATCTTTCGTCACTACAAACTGAGGCTCAACCACTTCAATTTCTCTCACTTGAGAAGTGATAATTTCAAATTCTTGATCAATTGGCTTTATTGAAGTCTCAATTGAACTTATTTGTTGCGCAACTGGTGTATTGATTGTTAAATTAGGTTGTTCTACAACAGGAGAAACAATTTCAAAGAAGACATCAAGATTTCTAATAGAATCAGTGGTTGGAATTAACTCAGATAAAGGTTCGTTTATAACCTGTGGCGTTTCTACCTCAAAAGTATCTAAATTAAAAACCACACGCTCCTCTTCTTGTTTATCAGTTTTAACAATAGCTTCAGGGGTTGAGATAGGCTGATCAACAGATACTGCTGGAGCTACAGCATTTGGTGTTAAATTATGCACAACCTTTTGATCTCCATCCAATGTATGAATGATTTTCTTTGGCTCAGCATTAACAATTTCAATTTGTTGATCGGTATTAAAACCCGTAGCAATCACTGTAACATTAATTGTATCTGGATCGTTAATATTTTCATCTTCACCTGCCCCCATAATAATATTTGCATTATAGCCAGCTTCTGACTGAATGAATTCATTAATTTCATTCATTTCGTCAAAAGTAATCTCATTAGCACCAAAAGTGATAAGCAACAATACATTTTTGGCACCAGTAATTTTATTATCGTTCAATAATGGAGAGTCTAAAGCAGTTTCAATAGCCACACGAGCACGATCAACACCAGAAGCCGACGCTGAGCCCATGATGGCTGTTCCGCTCTCTCTCAATACAGTTTCAGCATCTTTTAAATCGATATTTAATGTCAAGTGCTTAGTAATAACCTCTGCAATTCCTTTAGAAGCAGTGGCTAAAACTTCATCTGCTTTAGCGAATCCTGATTTAAATCCAAGATTACCATAAATTTCTCTTAATTTATTATTATTGATAACAATTAATGAATCTACTTGTTTTCTAAGACGTTCAACACCTTGCATGGCTTGTTCAATACGTACTTTTCCTTCAAATTGAAATGGAATTGTAACGATACCAACTGTCAACACCCCTCTTTCTTTTGCCAACTGAGCAATAACTGGAGCAGCACCTGTACCTGTTCCACCACCCATACCCGCAGTAATAAAAACCATTTTAGTATTTGCATCAAGCATTTTCTCAATTTCCTCTATACTTTCTAGAGCTGCTTGATGACCTACTTCTGGTTTCGCACCTGCTCCTAAGCCTTCTGTCAGGTTTACTCCTAACTGAATTTTATTTGGAACTGGACTGCTTTGAAGTGCTTGTGAATCTGTATTACAAATTACAAAATCTACTCCTATAATTCCTTGTTTGAACATGTGATTGATGGCGTTACTTCCTCCGCCACCAACTCCTATAACTTTAATAACATTTGATTGATTTTTTGGTAAATCAAACATAATGTTTCCAAATTCGTTGTTGCTCTCCATATATTTGGCTATTTTATAGTTATATAATTGCTATTATTCTGCGTTATCTAAAAATTCTTTAATTTTCCCTAAAAGATTATTAAAATCATATCTTCTTTTAGGTGTTTCAGGCACATGCTCCTCTACTTTTTGAGGTGTAACATTATTTTGCTCTGCTTTTACCTCTTCCTCATCTTGCGAAGAAGTAGGCTCTTCATATGATGGAATAGCTGGTTGCTTAACTACTACCGGTTCTTCTCGTTTCATTTCAACAAATGGAGTAGCACTATTTAAGTTATTACGTAAACTCTCCATTACTAATCCTACTGAGGTTGCATACAAAGGGCTTGATAATTCTTCATCTGAATTACCTGCTAAATGTTCATTTGGGTAACCAATTCTAGTATCCATACCAGTAATGTATTCCACTAACTGTTTAATATGTTTTAATTGCGCACCTCCACCTGTTAAAACAATACCAGCAATTAACTTTTTCTTTGGTTCTTCGTGTCCATATTGTTTAATTTCGGCATACACTTGCTCTATGATTTCAACCACACGTGCATGGATAATCTTCGATAAGTTTTTTAATGAAATCTCTTTAGGCTCACGTCCTCTTAACCCAGGAATTGAAACAATTTCATTGTCTTTATTTTCTCCAGGCCATGCAGAACCAAATCGTGTTTTCAATAATTCAGCTTGTTTTTCAATGATTGAACAACCTTCTTTAATATCATCAGTGATTACATTACCTCCAAAAGGAATTACTGCTGTATGACGGATAATTCCATCTTTAAAAATAGCTAAATCTGTTGTACCTCCACCAATATCAATTAAAGCCACTCCAGCTTCTTTTTCTTCTTGACTTAAAACAGCATCAGAAGAAGCTAATGGCTCCAAAGTTAAGCCTGTTAATTCAAGACCTGCACTTTTTACACATCTGCCTAAATTACGAATTGATGCTGCTTGTCCTACAACAATATGAAAACTTGATTCTACTCTTCCGCCATACATTCCCACTGGCTCTTTAATTTCTGACTGACCGTCAATCTTGAACTCTTGTGGTAATGCATGGATAATTTCTTCTCCAGGCAACATAGCTAAATTTTGCACTTGGGAAGTTAATTGTTCTATATCATAATCACCAATTACTTCATCTGCATTTTTTCTGATGATATAATCATGATGTTGAATACTTCTAATGTGTTGACCAGCGATGCCTACTACTACATCATTAATTTTGTAGCCCGAATTATTTTCCGCTTCTGCAACTGCTTGTTGAATAGACTGAATGGTCTGAGTAATATTATTAACCACTCCTCGGTGTACACCTAAACTTTTAGATTTACCCACACCTAGAATTTCTAATTTACCATACTCATTTTTCTTGCCGATCATGGCTACAATCTTTGTTGTACCAATATCTAATCCTACCGCAATACTTTCTTTATTCATATTCCTATTCTTTTACTTTGAACACACAACTTGTTGTGTGAACATTAAATTGATTGATTTGTATTTATCTAAAAGGGTGTCTCTGGTTGCAAATTGATAAAAAGCTTTATAATTCTTAAATTTTTTTTCTATCAAGATGGGCTTACCAAATATAATTTCATAATCATATTCTCTTGGTATCATTTTTAAACTTCCGTCTTTTAATACCTCAATTGCAATAATGTTTTTCTTCAAAAAATCATCTTTATTGATTTCATTCAGCGTACCAATAAAACCTTTTTTGAATTCATTCTTGATTATACCTTTCACAAGTGGAACCCTTGCTGAGTACACACTAGACAACTCAAAAATATTTCCATTTTTATCAACATAAAAATTTCGGCTATTGTTAACCATTCTAGCAATTGGGGACTTTTGCTGTACTTTAGTTATTAACATTCCGTCTTCAGAAGCAAAAACTTCGGCTTGTTCAATAAAAGGATGATTTTCCAACACACTTTCCAAATCCATCAAATCTACTTGTTCTTTTTGAATTGTAGAAGCCTGTTTTAAATTTTGTATTAACAAGTTATTAACCATTTCATGTGTTAAAAACATTTTGTTATCCCCTTGAAATTCAACTTTTATCTTCTCTATTTTTCTTTTATTATTTCGATTTAATGCAAAGGCAAACAAAAATACCATCACAAAAAGAATCAAAATTAAACGAATATTTTGCCATTTAAACCTTTTCATTTAATAGCTTTTTAATGTCTTTTACTAACTCTCCAATATCACCAGCTCCAATTGTTACATACACTTCAGCATTTGATTTTCTAAAAAAATCCATCATTTCATCTTTAGTCAACAAATGTTTATTTGGATTGTTTATTTTACTTAACAACCAACTAGAGGTTACACCCTCCATTGGTAATTCTCTAGCAGGATAAATATCTAACAAAACAATCTCATCAAACTGAGATAAACTGTTAGCAAACCCATCAATAAAATCTTTTGTTCTACTAAACAAATGAGGTTGAAATGCAGCTACTATTTTTTTATTTGGATATAATTCTCTTACAGCTTGATGCACCGCATTGATCTCTGTTGGATGATGTGCATAATCATCAATATAAACCAGCTTCTCTTCTCTTATTTGAAAAGAAAAACGTCTTCTTACCCCCTTAAAACTAGCTAATGCAGCAATAATTTTATTATTCGCTACACCGTATGATTTTGCCATTGCGAAAGCCAGTAACGCATTGGTTAAATTATGATGTCCTGGTAGTCCAAATTTTATATTTTCAACAGTCTCGGTAGGTGTTTGCACATCAAACACATAAAATCCGTTTTCAATGCGTATATTCTGAGCAATGTAATCAGCCCCTACATTTACCGCTACTGTATTTCCATCTAGTGGTAATCCTTTCACTATAAACAAATCACTTGAAGGAACTTTCTCTGCAAATTCTTTAAATGTCGCCTCAATAGCACGAGCATCACCATAAATGTCAAGATGATCTGCATCCATTGAAGTAATACATGATAAGTTTGGATGTAAATGTAAAAATGAACGATCAAATTCATCTGCTTCTACAACAGTCACTGTTTTTCCTGAACCAATTAAGTTAGAATTATAATTCTCCACAATTCCACCCAAAAAAGCAGTAACGTCTACGCCACTTTGAAACAAAATATGTCCTAAAATACTCGAAGTCGTGGTTTTACCGTGGGTTCCTGCAACCGCAAAACAAAACGTATCTTTTGTAATTATTCCTAATACTTCAGCGCGCTTTTTTACTGTAAATCCATTCGACAAAAAATAATTCCATTCGGCATGGTCTTTTGGAACCGCTGGAGTTACTACAACCAAAGTATTTGTTGGATTTTTATATCGCTCGTCAATCAAATTAACATCATCCTGAAAGTGGATTTCCAAACCATTTTGAATTAACTCATCTGTTAGTTGAGTTGCTGTTTTATCATATCCTGCTACATTTTTTCCAATGAATTGAAAATAGCGCGCTAAAGCACTCATTCCGATTCCTCCGATACCGATAAAATAAACGTTATGTATTTGAGCTAAATTCATATTTTTTCCAAGTTAAATGGCGATTTCAAAATTCAATTATAATGAAAAACTCAATTTGAAATGTGACATTTAAATCACAATAATTCATTTTGAGCATTGTAATTGCTATTTATTTTTAATCAATTTTTTAATTTCTTCAACAATTGTTTTCGTCGCATTGGGTAATGCCAATTTTTTTATATTTTGACTTAATTCAATTTGTTTATTTTCATTCGAAATTAAGACAGAAAAAACAGTTTCAAATTGAACATCTAAATCACTTTCTTTGATCAAAAGCGCTCCATTTTTATCTACAATTGCTTTCGCATTTTTCGTTTGATGATCCTCTGCAACATTAGGAGAGGGAATAAAAATGGTTGGTTTACCTACAATACATAATTCTGACACTGATGAAGCTCCTGAACGCGAAATTACCACATCAGCAGCCGCATAAACCAAATCCATTCGATCTATAAATGCTGTAACTTGTACGTTTCCTTTTGAATTGTATTTCTCATAATCGTTCAAATATAATTTTCCGCATTGCCATAGTATTTGAACATTTTTAGAAAGTAAGAAATCCAATTCTTTCTCAATTAATTGATTTATTCTTCTTGCACCTAAACTTCCTCCTAAAACTAACAAGGTCTTTTTTGACGCATCTAATTTAAAATATGAAACAGCTTCTTCTTTTTTTGAACCTACCTCAATCAAGTCTTCTCGAACTGGATTTCCGGTCAACATCATTTTCTCTTTTGGGAAAAAACGTTCTAAATTTTCATAGGCCACACATATTTTATTAGCTTTTTTGGCCAATAACTTATTCGTAATTCCAGGATACGAATTTTGTTCTTGAATAACTGTTGGAATTCCTAACATTGAAGCTACTTTCAATACTGCTCCACTAGCAAAACCACCCGTTCCAATTACTACATCAGGCTTAAATTTTTTCACAATTCGAAAAGACTTAAACAAACTAGATGCCAATTTTACTGGAAATAACGCATTCTGCAAAGTCAATTTTCTTTGCAAACCTGCAATCCAAAGACCTTCAATAGGATACCCAGCTTGTGGTACTTTCTGCATTTCCATTTTATCTTGTGCACCCACAAATAAAAATTCAGCATCAGGATATTGAGCTTTCAATTCATTTGCAATAGCAACTGCAGGATATATATGTCCTCCAGTACCTCCTCCACTTATGATAAATCTCGGCTTTTTCATTATTTTTTATTTAGTACAGCATTCATAGGGTTCTGTCCATTTACCAAACTATCACCTTCCGTATTTATCTCTTCTTTTAAAGATTCCCTTATTGAATACTTCATATCGTTTATTTTCTGTTTATTTACGTTTGCTTCTTCATTGAATTCTTCCTCGTTCATCACCGCGACTTCTTTTTCAATTAATCGCTGTAAAGCTTCTTCTCTTTGTTGTTGTTCTTTTAAATCAGCAGCTATTTCATCATCCTTTTTAGTTACACTTAAAATTATCCCTAGTGACAAACAAGTCATCCAAATAGAAGTACCTCCACTACTAATCAAGGGTAAAGGTTGACCTGTTACGGGCAGCAATTCTACTGCAACACCCATATTAATGAAAGCTTGAAAAATAATAGGAAAACCGAGACCAACAATCAACAATCGACCAAATAAACTTGGCGCTTTATTAGAACGAATTAAAAATCTGAAAAACAAAATTAAGTAGATAAAAATTAAACCAAAACCACCTAATAAACCATATTCCTCAACTATAATGGCATAGATAAAATCGGAAGAAGACTGAGGTAAAAAGTTCTTCTGCACACTTTTCCCTGGACCTAATCCATAAATTTTACCAGAAGCAATTGCAATTTTAGATTTTTCAATTTGATAATCATCTTCTCCTGGCTTGTCTGTTGTAAAATTTTCAACTCGACTTACCCAAGTATTTACACGACTAAACAATTTATTTCCTGGAAACGCTTTTGCTAATAAAAAAAACAACATCAATCCAGCAATAGCCATGGCAAAAATATAGCCTAAATATTTTAAAGGATAATGCCCAACAAACACCAACATGCATACCATAGCAAAAATTAATGCTGTAGTAGAAAAGTTAGTTGGTAAAATAAAAATCAACACCGCTCCTACTGGAAGCCATAATTTGATTAATGATTCTTGAAATGTATAATCAGTATCTTTCAATTTTGCCAATGTTCTTGCCACATATACCATTAATACAATAAAAGCGAAAGTAGATGTTTGAAAGGACATTCCTATAAAAGGAATTTCAATCCAACGACTTGCATTTGCACCACCAATGGTTTTACCTTGAGTTAAAGTATAAACTAACAAGGCAATTACAAGAGGCATTCCAAGAACTGCAAATTTTTTAAACTTTTCATAGTGCATTTTATGTACAAACCATGCGATAAAAAGCCCTATTCCAAGATGAACAAAATGTTTAAACAAATATCCAAGAGTCGATCCTTTACCAATTGTATAGACCAAATTTGTACTGGCGCTATACACAGGTAAAAACGAAGCTATAGCCAACAAACAAATCATGGCCCATATCGTTTTGTCTCCTCTAAGAAATTTTAATCGCTCCATTTATTATAATTTTTGTACCGCTTGTTTAAACTGACGTCCTCTATCTTCATAATTTTCAAACAAATCAAAACTAGCACATGCCGGTGACAACAAAACAGTATCGCCTTTTTCAGCTATCTTGTTTGCGATTTTAACCGCTTCATCCATTGAGGTTGTTTCTACCAAAACTTCAACTACGTTTTCAAATTTATCAACCAATTTTTTATTATCCACACCAAGGCAAATTATACCTTTAACCTTTTCACGAACCAAAGGCATTAATTCATCATAATCATTCCCTTTGTCTACACCTCCAACAATCCATACGGTTGGAGTAGTCATGCTATCTAAAGCAAAAAAAGTTGCATTGACGTTAGTGGCTTTTGAATCATTAATGTATTGTACATTTTGAATTTTAAGCACTTTTTCTAATCTATGCTCAGCACCCTGAAAATTAGTCAAACTTTCTCGAATAGTATCTTTTCTAATTTTCATTAACTGTGCTACCGTAGTTGCTGCCATTGCATTTTTTACGTTATGTTTTCCTTCAAGTGCCAATTTATTAATTGCCATAGTAAAATTATCTTGGTTTAGGTTGATATTTATATTGTTTTCTGCGTCTATACTACCGCCTTGTTCTAATTTATTCTTAATTGAAAATGGGATAATGGTTGCCTTTGTACTATTATTTTTTAACCAATTTGAAATAGCTTCATCATCTGCATCTACTATCAAATAATCTTGCGCTGTTTGATTCATTGTAATTCTGAATTTAGAATCGATATACAAGCTATAATCATAATTATATCGATCTAAATGATCAGGACTAATATTAGTAATTACAGCAATATGTGGTTTATAATTTAGTATACCATCTAATTGAAAACTACTAAGTTCAAGCACATATGCTTCATGTTTGTTCTCAGCAACTTGCCAAGCAAAACTTTTACCAATATTACCTGCCAACCCCACATTTAACCCTCCTTGTTTCAACAAATGATATGTTAAAAGCGTAGTTGTTGTTTTTCCGTTACTTCCCGTAATACCTATAGTTATTGCCTCAGTAAAAGGAGCTGCAAATTCTATTTCTGAAATTACCGGAATTCCTTTTCCTCTTAATTGTTTTACAATTGGCGACTTATCTGGAATACCTGGGCTTTTCATAACTACATCGGCATTCAAAATCAAATCTTCCGTATGTTGCTTTTCCTCCCAAGGAATTTGGTTAATAGAAAGAACTTCTTTATAATTTTCTTTTATTTTACCAAAGTCAGAAACAAAAACTTCATACCCTTTTTTCTTACCTAGGATAGCTGTACCTACACCGCTTTCTCCTCCACCTAAAACTACTAATCTCATGTTACCTTAGTTTTAATGACACTAATGAAAAAATAGCTAGAAGAATAGCAACAATCCAGAAGCGTGTTACAATTTTACTTTCATGATACCCTTTCTTTTGGTAATGATGATGTAAAGGAGACATTAGAAAAATACGTCTTCCTTCTCCAAATTTCTTTTTGGTATATTTGAAATAACTCACTTGTAAAACCACAGATAAATTCTCCGCTAAGAAAATTCCACACAACACAGGAATCATTAATTCTTTACGAACTGCAATCGCAATTACTGCAATAATGCCTCCAATAGTTAAACTACCTGTATCACCCATAAATACTGTTGCAGGATATGTATTATACCATAAGAAACCAATTAAAGCCCCTACAAATGCAGATATATAAACAGTCATTTCACCAGAATTTGGTATATACATAATATTCAAGTAATTAGAAAATATTATATTTCCAGACACAAAAGCAAAAATTCCAAGAGTAAGTACTGAAATAGCTGAAGTTCCTGCTGCAAGCCCATCAATTCCGTCAGTTAAATTAGCTCCATTTGAGACTGCTGTTATAATAAAAATTACCATTGGAATAAAAATCAACCAAGCATAATTTTCATAACCATCTCCTAAAAAGGATAAAATTTCAGCATAATCAAACGTATTATCTTTTAAAAATGGAATAGTAGTTTCCGTTGACTTGATTTCAGGAGAAGTGGATTTAATTACACTATGAATCCCCTGTTTTTCAAGCTTTACATCTTCTTTAATTGTAACTCCTGGATGAAAATACAAAACGGTTCCCACAATTAATCCTAAGCCTACTTGTCCAATTACTTTAAAGATTCCCTTTAAGCCTTCTTTATCTTTTTTAAATACTTTGATGTAATCATCTAAAAATCCGATTAATCCCATCCAAATAGTTGTAATTAATAACAAAATGATATAGATATTATCCAATTTTGCCAAAAGCAATACTGGAATTAGAGTAGATAAAATAATGATGATTCCTCCCATCGTTGGAGTTCCTGCTTTTTGCGTTTGCCCATCTAAGCCAAGTTCACGAACCGTTTCACCTACTTGTTGTTTTCTCAAAAAATTAATGATTTTTTTACCATAAATTGTTGAAATCAATAACGATAAAATGATTGCCAAACCCGATCGGAACGTGATATATTGAAATACACCAGCTCCGGGTATGTCGAAGGTTTGATCTAAGTATTTAAAAATATAGTACAACATACTTACTTGTTTTATGGTTTAATTTTGGTTCGTTTACTTTTCTAGTTGCGTCAATAATTCTTTAGCTATTTTTAAATCGTCAAAATCATGGCGTATACCATTTATTTCCTGATAAGTTTCATGTCCTTTGCCTGCAATTAAAATGATATCGCCTTTATTTGCCATTTGACAAGCCGTTTTTATAGCTTGTTTACGATCTAATATAGAAAGTGTTTTTTTAAAATGTTGCCCTTCTACACCTGCCTCCATTTCCTCTAAAATTACTTGAGGATCCTCTGTTCTTGGGTTATCAGAAGTAAAAATCGCCTTATCGCTCAATGAAGCAGCAATTTGTGCCATGATTGGTCTTTTTGTTTTATCACGATCACCACCACAACCAACAACTGTAATTAACTGCTCATTTTTAGTTCTAAAATCGGTGATAGTATTTAGTACATTTTCTAAAGCATCTGGTGTGTGAGCGTAATCGATAATTGTAGTAATATTTTCTTTTGAAATAAAATATTGAAATCTCCCCGAAACACTTTCTAATTCAGAAAGAAGTCGAAGAGCTTCATGACTTTCAATCCCCAATTCAACCGCTACACCATAGATAGCCAATACATTATAGGCATTAAAAGAACCAATTAATTTCACCCATACCTCTTCATTGTTTACCTTAAGCAACAAACCTGTCAATTGATTTTCTAGAATTTGTGCTTTAAAATCGGCATAAGATTTCAATCCATAAGTTCGCTTTCTTGCCATTGTATTTTGAAGCATTATAGCTCCATTTTTATCATCCGCATTAGTAATAGCAAAAGCGGTTTTAGGTAATCCATCAAAAAAAGCTTTTTTTACATCTCTATATTCAGCAAAAGTTGCATGATAATCTAAATGATCATGCGAAAGATTTGTAAAAACACCACCTTCAAAATATAAAGATTCGGTTCTTTTCTGGTGTATTCCATGAGAACTCACTTCCATAAAACAATAAGCGCATCCTGTAGCCACCATTTCACTTAAATAGTGATTAATTGTCAACGAATCTGGTGTTGTATGTGTTGCCTTATATTCTACTTCATCTACCATTATCCTTACTGTAGACAACAAACCAACTTTATATCCCGCTTTTTTAAACATTTGATATAATAACGAAGCAATAGTTGTTTTACCATTTGTACCCGTTACTCCAATTAATTTAATTTTTTGAGAAGGATTATCATAATAATTTGCAGCTAAAAATGCCAAAGCTTGGTTTGAACTATTTACCAGAACATAGGTTATACCATCTATAAATACATCTGGAAAAGACTCACACACAACTACCTTTGCACCTAAACTAATTGCTTTATCAATGAATGTATGCCCATCTGAAAGTGTTCCTTTGATAGCTACAAAAACATCCCCTTGGGTTATTTTTCTAGAATCAAATTCAATTTTGTTAACCTGAACATCAGTGCTCCCGTGAACAGCTTCAATATGTACTTTGTATAATATCTCTTTTAACTTTTTCATTTTGTTACCTATTATGACAATTCCAACGTAATCACTTGGTTTTTTTTGAAACCTGAACCAGGATTTATCGACTGAGATTTTACCTTACCGATTCCCTTTATTATAACTTTCAACCCTAAATTTTCCAATAACGATATGGCATCCATACCGGCCATTCCCTTTACATTTGGAATTGAATTAGAACTACCTTGAGATTGTTTATTGTATTCAGCATAACTTGCTTCTAATTTTTTGTTTTTTACTCGTACCGATTTAAACTTATTTGTTGACGGCACATCCGTAAAAATTTTTTGTGCAATACGTTTAAATACAGGTCCAGCCACATCTGCTCCATAATATCCAGCTGCCACATTAGGCTTATGAACCACAACAATACAAGAATACTTAGGTTGGTCTGCAGGAAAGTAACCAACAAATGAAGAAGCGTAATACATTTTACCGTCTCCTTTATGATAATCTACTTGAGCGGTTCCTGTTTTACCAGCCATTGAAAAGTCTTTAGAATACAAACTTTTACCCGTACCATGTTTTACAACATTTTCAAGTACTTTTCTAACTTTAGCTAATGTTTCATCAGAACAAATTTTGGCACTGATTGTTTCTGTTTCAAACTTCTTAATACTTTTATTCCATTCTTTTATTTCTTTAACAAAAATGGGCTTAATCATTTTACCGTTATTTGCAACAGCATTATACAAGGTTAGTGTTTGTAAAGGAGTAATTGAAACACCATATCCAAATGCCATCCAAGGCAAAGTAGTTCCATACCAATTGGAAGCCCCTGGTTGAGGAATTACAGGCTTTCCTTCTCCTTTCAATTGAATTCCTAGGGGTTTACTCAAACCATATTTATTTATTCGATCAACAAATTCTTTTGGATTATTTTTATAGTTTTGATAAACTGCCTGAACTAAAACTGTGTTGGAAGAAACTTCAAAACCACGAGCTAACGAAATTTTCCCATATCCGCCTGTATGTGAATCTTTAACTTTTCTGTTATGAATTGTAATAATACCTCCATTAGAATCGTAAACTTTACTTGTGTCAACTTTTTTATCATCAAGTAATGCAATTAAATCAACCAATTTAAAAGTAGAGCCTGGTTCGTGAGATTCAGCAACCGCATAATTGTATATCTCTGCATAAACACTATCTCTAACTTTACCCAAATTAGCAATAGCTTTTACTTCACCTGTTTTAGTTTCCATGACTACAACACAACCATGATCTGCATTGTAATACTGCAATTGTTTCAGTAAGGCGTGATGTGCTATATCCTGAATATAAACATCTATAGTTGAGTAAATATCATAACCGTCTTGTGGTTCCAATTCGTTGTTATCATGGATAGGTTTCCATTGATTTTTTGCAATTTTTTGCATCATTCGATGGCCGCTTTTACCGCTGATGTATTCAGAAAATGTATACTCTAAACCTTTTTTTGCAATGACAGTATTGTAACCAATAGTTCGTGCAGCGATTGAGCCTACAGGAAGTTTTCGAACAGTTTCTTGCTCTGTAATTATTCCGCCTTTGAACGGACCTAGTTTAAATAAAGGAAAACTTTTAACCTTCATATAGTCGGTAAAGCTTAACTTTTTAGCCACTAAAAAATATCTGTTTTTTGTAGCACGTGCTTTTCTTAATTCAGACTGAAAGAAACCCACAGGCTTATTAAGCAAATGTGCTAAAGAATCCGAAAGTGCTTCAATGTTCTTTTCAAAATGTTCCTCTGAAGGAGAAACAGCATCAAATCGAATAGTATATTCAGGCACTGAAGTAGCTAACAAACTTCCGTCTGCCGAGTAAATATTACCTCGATTTGCTGGAATTTCAAAATTTTTAACTGTTCTTTGCTTTGCTAATTCTCTATAATATTTTCCCTCTACCCACTGAATATTAAATAGTTTTACAGATACAGCAATAGAAATGATTATCACAGCTGCTGCTACTGTAAATAATCTATAAGAGTTTGTATTTTCTTTTTTTACTCCCATATTTTTAATTGTTCTATAAAACTTTTTTCTTTTGGTTTAAGGATTACTATTTTTTTTGGAGGAACAGAGGACGGATAAATATGTCGTGATTCCATTTTTTTTGATATGGTGGATTCCATTTTTAATTTCATCAAAGCTGACCGAGTATCCACAAATTTGGAACGCAACTCTTTTACTTCATTATTCAACTTTGTAATACGATAATTTTTTTCATCATAATTATGATTAAACGCAATCATCAACATAGCAAGAGTAAACAAAAACAAGATGAATTTCCATGTCTTTAAAGCATCATCTTCAATTAAAAATTTTGCTTTTAATAAACTATATATGCTATTCTCTCCGCTCATTATATTTTCTCTGCGATTCTCAGTTTAGCACTTCTTGCCCGATTATTTCGTACCACTTCTTCTTCCGAAGGAACTACTAGCTTACCAACAGTTTTAAAAGGTACTTCAAAATTCCCGAAGAAATCTCGCTCAGGTTCACCTTCAAACATACCATTTCGCATGAATCGTTTTACTAGTCTATCTTCAAGCGAATGATAAGATATCAAACTTAACCTTCCGCCAGTTTCCAACAATTCTTCTGTTTGCTCCAAGAATTCTTTCAATACTTCAATTTCTTGATTCACTTCTATTCGAATAGCTTGATAAATTTGAGCTAAAATTTTATTACTCTTATGAGCGGGTAAGAACTTCGATAATACTTGCTTTAATTGTTCTGTATTTTTGATGGCTTTATCTTTTCTGTAGTTTACTATAACATTTGCCATAGCCCCACCATTTTTGAGTTCACCAAATTCTACAAACACGCGTTTCAAGTCTTTCTCCTCATAATCATTCACCACCTCATAAGCAGACAAGGCATCTTTTTGATTCATACGCATATCTAATGTTGCATCAAAACGAGTAGAAAAACCACGTTCTGCCTCATCAAATTGATGAGAAGACACACCAAAATCACCTAAAATCCCATCAACTTTTTTTATACCATGAAAACGCAAAAAACGCTTTATATATCTGAAATTTTCATTTATCAATGTAAAACGATCATCTTGAATAGCATTTCCCAAGGCATCTTCATCTTGATCAAAAGCAAATAACTTTCCATCAGGACCCAATCGATTTAAAATCTCCTTTGAATGACCTCCTCCTCCAAAAGTAACATCTACATACACTCCGTTAGGTTTAATATTTAAACCATCCACTGTTTCATGTAACAATACTGGATTATGATATTCCATTTCCATCTTCGTCATCGTTTTGATTACCCATTACTTCTTCTGCTAAATCAGCAAAATCAATCATTGCACTATCTAATGCGGTTTCATATAAATCCTTATCCCAAATTTCTATGATATTAACTGCAGAAGACAATACTATATCTTTTTCAATTTTAGAAAACACAATTAAATCTTTAGGAATTAACAACCTCCCCGTAGTATCAATTTCAACCACCTTAACACCTGCGGTAAAAGCTCGAATAAAGTCATTATTCTTTTTTACAAAACGATTCAGCTTGTTAATTTTTTGCATCACTTTATTCCATTCTTGCATAGTATACAACTCTAAACAAGGCTGAAAAACAGAACGTTTCAACACAAAACCGACCTCAAGATCACCTAATTGCTTCTTGAGTGGCGCAGGCAACATTAGCCTTCCCTTGGCATCAGCTTTACATTCGTATGTACCTAAAAAAGAGTTCAAACCTTAATTTAATTTTATATGTTACAAATTTAGAAATTATTTACCACTTTTTACCACTAATTACCACTTTGTTAATAAGTTTTTCCATTTCTGAATAAACTTTAATCCATATATCTTTGAAAAGCATAAAAAAACAAGAGTTTAAGCTATTTTTAAATATTGATTAACTGTTTAAAAAAAGTAAGAAACAAACAGTTATGCAATCAAATCTGTTGAAAACTAACCTTTTATAATCCAATTGACCTATTAAAAACTTTATCCACTATCATGTCAAAATTGTACTAATTATGTCTTATATTTGCGTACAATTGAATTTTTGATAGACAAATCAATTTATGTTAAAGAAAGAAAAAAAATATACTTATTTCGAAGCCGGAGAAGGAACACCAATTATTGTTTTGCATGGACTAATGGGGGGATTAAGCAATTTCGATGGGGTTTCAACTTATTTTCCTAAAAACGGATATAAAGTGGTCATTCCTGAATTGCCTTTATATACCCAAAGCATTTTAAAAACAAACGTAAAAGCCTTTGCTAAATTTGTAAAAGATTTTGTGATTTTCAAAGGTTTTGAACGCGTTATTCTTCTAGGAAATTCCCTTGGAGGACACATTTCACTATACTTTGCTAAACAATACCCAGAATTAGTAAAGGGATTGGTAATTACTGGAAGTTCTGGATTGTATGAAAGTGGCATGGGAGAAAGCTACCCTAAAAGAGGTGATTATGAATACATTAAGAAGAAAAGCGAAGATGTATTTTATGATCCAAAAGTAGCTACTAAAGAAATAGTTGATGAAGTATTTGCTACAGTTAATGATCGTATTAAATTACTTAAAACTTTAACAATTGCAAAAAGTGCCATTCGCCACAACATGGCTAAAGATTTACCTAAAATGCATACCCAGACTTGCATCATATGGGGTAAACAAGATAAAGTAACTCCACCTGAAGTAGCGGTTGAATTTAACAAATTATTACCTAATTCGAGTTTGTATTGGATTGATCATTGTGGACATGCAGCTATGATGGAACACCCTGATGAGTTTAACAGATTACTACATCACTGGTTAAAAGAAAAGAATTTATAATTAATAAAAGTCATTCTTTAGAGTGGCTTTTTTATTTACAATAAGACTATGAAAATTAATACAGCAGAATTCATCATCAGTAATTCTGATGCAAGTAAATGCCCAAAAGACCTTTTACCTGAGTATGCCTTTATTGGTCGTTCTAACGTTGGTAAATCTTCTTTAATCAATATGTTAACTAGACATAAAAGCTTGGCTAAAACCTCAGCAAGACCTGGAAAAACGCAATTAATCAATCATTTTTTAATTAATAAGAATTGGTTTCTCGTTGATTTACCAGGATATGGATATGCTCGTGTTTCTAAATCTACAAAAGCTACATTTCAAAAATTTATTACTGATTATTTTGAAACTAGGGAACAATTAGTTTGCGCTTTTATCTTGATTGACAGCCGATTAGAACCTCAAAAAATTGATATTGAATTTATTAATTATTTAGGTGAAAGCGGCATACCTTTTTGCCTGATTTTTACAAAAGCCGATAAATTAGGTAAAACACAAGTTCAAAAAAATGTAGCTGCTTATAAAAAACATTTACTAGCCAATGACTGGGAAGAAATGCCACAATATTTTGTTACTTCATCAGAAGATGGAACTGGAAGGGATGATATTTTGAAATATATAGACACTGTTAATGACGAAATAAATAGTGGAAGTCAATTTTAAAAATAGAGCCTATCTTCTAATAGGCTCTATTTTTCTTAGTTAAAGTAACGAATGTTGTGTCATAACTTCAGGTTGTTCCACACCCATTAATTCTAAAATTGTTGGAGCAATATCACCTAACACACCATTATTTATTTTCAAACTAGTATCATTACTTACTAAAATAACAGGCACTGGATTCGTTGTATGTGCTGTATTAGGCGTCCCGTCCGGATTGATCATTGTTTCGCAATTCCCATGATCAGCAATAACTAATGTAACATAATTTTGATCTAATGCTGTTTCCACTATTGCTTTTACGCATACATCTACTGCTTCACAAGCTTTTATTGCCGCCTCCATAACACCAGTATGTCCTACCATATCTCCATTAGCAAAGTTAAGACACACAAAATCAACATCACCCTTTTGCAATTCGGGCACCAAAGCATCTTTCAACTCAAACGCACTCATTTCTGGTTTTAAATCATAGGTAGCTACTTTAGGAGAATTTTTTAAAATTCTTGTTTCCCCTTCAAAAGGTTCTTCTCTACCGCCAGAAAAAAAGAAAGTAACATGAGGGTATTTCTCTGTCTCTGCAATTCGTATTTGCTTTTTTCCAGCCTTAGCAAGAACTTCGCCTAACGTATTAGTAATATTATCTTTATCATAAATTACATGAACATTAGAATAAGTGTCATCATAATTGGTCATGGTTACATAATACAAATTCAGTTTATGCATATTTTGCTCATGAAAATCTTGCTGTGACAAAGCTTCAGTCAATTCCCTTCCTCTATCGGTTCTAAAATTAAAAAAAATCACCACATCCCCATCTCGAATAGTAGCAATTGGCTGATCAGCCGAATCCACTTTAACTGTAGGTTTGATAAACTCATCAGTCGTATTTTCATCATAACTATCCTGAATACTTGCTACCAAATTTGTTGTATGCTTTCCTTCTCCATTGACTATCAAATCATAAGCTAACTTAACACGCTCCCAACGTTTATCGCGATCCATTGCATAATAACGACCAATTACAGAAGCAAGTTGAGCTGGTTTATGAAGCAAATAAGTTTCTAAATCTTCAATATATTTTTTTCCCGATTTTGGATCAACATCTCTACCATCGGTAAAAGCATGTACAAACATTTGTTCAACCCCGCTTTCTTGAGCAGCATCAATCAACCCACGTAAATGTGAAGTATGCGAATGTACCCCACCATCCGAAACCAAACCTAAAAAATGAATCGGCTTTTGTTTGTTTTTTGCATATTCAAAAGCATCACGCAATGATTTTTCGTGACTCATAGTTTTATTTTGTACAGCTAAATTAATCTTAGCTAAATCTTGATACACAATCCTACCTGCTCCTAAATTCATATGTCCAACTTCTGAATTCCCCATTTGCCCTTCAGGTAAGCCTACATTTAATCCATCTGTTCTTAGTTCTGCATTAGGATAATTACTATAAAGTGAGTCTATAAACGGTGTATTTGCATGATCAATTGCCGAAACCTTTGGATCAGGAGAATGCCCCCAACCGTCTAAAATCATTAAAATTACTTTCTTATTCATGGTCGTTGTATTTAAAAACGAAAGTACTATTTTTTTGTTTGAATGAATAAAATAATATCAACGAAATTGAGAGTCGATTATAAAAAAATATTTAAAATATATAATATAGTAACCCCAAATTGAAAAACATAAATTTTAATTAAGACTTAATTACCACATGTTTGGCTTGATTGTAATCGATAAAATAGCGCACGCTTATAGAAAAAGCATGATTTAATACTTCATGATTAACAATTGCTTTTACGTTATTTGAAAAGTTTTTATCAATACTCCTATTAAAATCTGCTGCATTATTTCTATACAAAACGGACATTTGACTTCCGGGTGCAAACCACCAACTATAAGACAAATCGAAATTCCATAGATTTAAATTTGAATTTTTATTTGTTGTATACACAAAATCTTCAACCTTACCGTTTTCTAATAAGCGATAAGTAGATTTATTTTCGGCAAAAGACCAATAATGACGGAAATTGATTTTAAAATTCATTCTTGAATTAATAGAATATTTACCTTCCAACCCATTCTCTATTGTTTGCTTATCTCTTCGGGCATAAATAATATCCGTAGCCGTTCTATCAATCCAACCTAATTCATTTCTATCTACACCATAATTAAAACTATAGACCAACATGACACGATCATTAAATCGGTACCTTGGACTGATATTAACCCCTGAAAACCACCATCCCTTTTGTTCAGCAAATCCATACCAAGGATTAATATCAAATGCGAATTTATTATTATAATTTGTTGAAATCCAACCTGATGTGTTGTAATATTTAGGATAAATGGTATACCTTCCTTCTACACGAGGATCATAATAGTCATAAACATCAAAAATTCGTGCTGTAATAGAATAACCTGCGGCGTGATTTTTCTTGTTTGTTAAACTCATGTTGAAATTTAAACTTTGCTCTTGCAAATTATTTGAATCGTTGTTAAATTGTCCATAAGTATTTAAATTCATCCTAAACGAATTTAATTTTTGAGTAGGTTTTAAAGTTCGGTAACTCACATTCCCATTGAAAGAATAATAATTGGTTTGAAAATTTAAGCCAAGATCATTATTATCAAAGGCTTTTGATATATAATTTCCACCAAAACTATACCTTATATTTCCTGATGTTTCTGCCAAGTACAATTCACTAACAAATCCTTTTTTAGCATCTTGATTGCCCCATTCATTTACGTAACTATATTTAATTGCTCCATTTGCATTGAATGTGTTTTTTTTAGTATTCAAATCAAATGCCAAAGCAGAAACATTAGCATCTCTAAACTCACCATTACGGGTTACATTTGTGTTGACAAAAGCAACAGATGAATTTTGATTGAAACGTTGATCGAGAACCGTTACATTGTAATTAGCCATTGGTTCTACAGTTACAGATCGCGATTGATTGGTTAACGAATTAGTTACAGTAACATTTGTTTTTTCAGTGACAGCATTCAATATACCAACACCTAATCCACCTTTTGTACGTCCTGAAACTTTCAAGGCATTTAAAAGTTTTACACTTGAGGGATACTCTTGTACCTCCTCATTTGGACCAAGATCAGGATAAGTAGATGGTGCTGCACCAATTCGCCTAGAATAAAACAAACCAGCCTTGTTAAACAAATCTGTTCCTTCTGTAAAAAACGGGCGATTTTCATTAAAAACTTGTTCAAAAGGACCTAGATTTAGTATTTTATTATCAAATTTCGTTTGACCAAAATCGGGAATTAAAACGGCGTCTAAGGTAAAAGCATCTGTTAATCCATACTTTAAATCCATTCCTCCTTTCAAAGTCCCTTGTCCTTTTTCATGAGGCAAACTATTTAGATAATAAGAAGCATAAGGAATCAGAAACAATCTAGTGGGGGTTTCAATATTTTCAATTCCTTCTAACAATCCTGCTTGTTGTGTAAAAGCGCCTATTCGATTATCTACTTTATTCCAAGTATACTTGTATCGTAAACGTCTAACTTCTCTAAAAAAATTGATTCCCCACACTTGTTTTTCAGACTTTGAGAAACGAATAGCGGCATAAGGGATTTTCATTTCCACTTGCCACCCTTGCTCTGTTATTTTCACTTCACTTAACCAAATGGCATCCCAAGAAAAGTCTTCTCCCTGTTGAGATGTTCTAACACAATCAGCCTGTCCATTTGCTGCACTCACAAAAAAACTATACTCTTGTTGACCATCATTGAATCCATTGATAAAAACCCCAAAAAAATCAGCCGTACCAAAATTATCCCTTTCGGTAATCTCTTTTAAAATTTTATCTGGATGTGAATCATATAAAGTAGCTGCAATATATAAAGCATGATCATCATATAAGATTTTCACTTCTGTTTTGAGTGTATCGGGTTCAATTTTTCCGTTATCGGGTTCGAAACCAAAAAAATGATTTGCTATTGGAGCCGTTTTCCAAACTTCTTCATCAAGTTTACCATCAAGTTTAATGGAAGAAGACAATCGTTTAGCTTGCAATTTCTTTTTCTCTAAGACAATTTGTGCTTCTTGCCCAAATGTATAAATGAATCCAGAAATAAAGAAAAAAAAGGAATAAAACGTTTTCATGAATAAATTGATGATTGTGATTCATACTATTGGTAGTATAAAAGTTGATTTTGTTTCACTTTAAAAAATATTAGGTTTTAGATTTATATATAATCCAAACTTTTACTGCTATTCATTAAAGAAAATAAAATATCGTTGAAATGCTTTTTTTTTCGTTAAAAAACACAAAAATATTTTTTTTAAATAAATTAATTTCTATATTTGGCGTAACCAAAAAAACTTTTAAAACTTAAAAAATCAATGAGTTACAAATTTTTACCACTTCTTTTTTTAAGCTTATTAGCTTATAAGCCTACAACAAAAGCAGTAAAAACTCCAGCTATAACTAATGATTCTGTAAAAGTTATTGAGCAAAATAAACTAATTGCAGAAAACAAAACTACTAACTTTGAGATAGTCTCTAAAGCCTTTTTTTATTCACTTGACAAAGGCACTTACTCTTTACCTTCATTAGAGAGTTTTACTAAAGCATTTGAAGGTTATGAACAATTAAAAAAGTTAGGACGAGTAAAAAATGAAATTTTAACTATTATAGATTTTAGTTTATCATCAACTCAAGAAAGAATGTGGGTAATTGACATGACTACTCAGCGTGTTCTACTACAAAGTTTAGTTTCACATGGGATGAATTCAGGTACCGAATTTGCAAAATCATTTTCAAATGAAAACAATTCTTTTAAAAGTAGTTTAGGATTTTATTTAACAGGTGAAACTTACAAGGGTAAGCATGGATTATCTTTAAAACTAGACGGACAAGAATATGGCATTAATCACAAAGCAAGAGAACGTGCTGTTGTGGTTCATGGGGCTGAATATGTAAACAAAAGTTTAATTAAAACTCAGGGTTACATTGGAAGAAGTCAAGGATGCCCTGCTGTACCTATGAACATCACTAAAAAACTAATTGACCTAATAAAAAATCAGTCCGTTCTTTACATTCATCACCCTTCAAGAATTTACATGAACAAAGGTTCATTAACTTCTTAATTTTGAATAGACCCTCAAATCTAAATTATATATATCCTCTCTAAATTGCAATCCGTTTTTGTTCATCCAACATGTCCAGTATAGTTGATGAATATAAATGGATTGTTTTACTTTTACCATATAAGTATCTTTTTTAGCAATGATTTTATCCACTTCTTCACCGGATTTCCATCGATCTCCTTCTTGAGAAGATAAAATTTGTTTTGCTAATACTACTGGATTTTCAACTCGTACACAGCCTGAACTTAATGCTCTATAGTTGTATGCAAACATTTCTCTATGATTAGTATCGTGCAAATATACCAAATGGCTATTAGGAAAATTAAATTTAACCAATCCTAATGAATTATTATATCCAGGCGTTTGCACATATCTATAATTGTTTGGCTTATTAGAATTCCAATTTACAGGCGAAACTTCTTGGTTCTTTGAATTATATATTGTGATTCTACTTCTTGAAAAATAACCCCTGTTTTTAGCAGCTTCAACGGCTAAATCTTCTTTTATTATAGTAGGAGGAACTGTCCAAGTGGGATTAAAAACAAAATTAGATAATTTAGAAGACAAAACAGGTGTCATTCGTTTTGGTCTACCTACTACAACTTTTCGCTCTGCTACTGTATCCTGATCAACTACATAATGCAACATAAATTCAGGCAAGTTGACAATAATATATTGTTTCCCTAAATCTTTTGGATACCACCTCCAACGTTCTAAATTTGATAAAATTTGTTGCTTTCTCGTTTCTTTATTATAGTTTAACGCCTTGATTGTACTTGCTCCAACAACTCCATCAGCTAACAATCCGTGTCTAGTTTGAAAACGTTTCATTGCCTTGAAGGTTATGGTATCATAAACAGCGGTGTACAACGTATCTTTACGTTTATAATCTTTCCAAAAAAATAAACGCTCCTTAATTTTTTTCAGTGTAGGCAATGTATCATTTAGCGTAATCTTTTTAATAAAACGAATGGAATCAAAAGTACTTGTTGGAAATTGATCTATTTCGACTAAAGCTCTTTTCAATTGCTGGTATTGCCAATGTTTAGGAAGCAATCCTTTCAACGTGGTTGCTACTTTATTAGTGGGAATAGCTTCTTCAAGCCAATTAGCAACTGCTGTTTTTTTCTCAAACAAATCCCAATTAGGGGCAACTTCTTTTGGGTTCACCTTCCCTTTGTAAAAATGAGTTGCTAATTTTTCAAATGTTTCTGTTAACAAAACATCATAGGCTAATAGTTCTTCTTTTTCTAAAGAATCTCTTTTAATTTCAATATTAT
>NZ_JAGKWP010000170.1 GCF_021151785.1 Flavobacterium sp. | reverse complement strand
GGGTATTACATAATGTCTTATTTAAAATGATTGTAATACAATCAATGTTTTTTACAAATCTATTAAAAAGATTTTTAAAAACAGAAGAAAAATAACAACATCCGTACAAAACAAATTATACGGATGTGAAAGTTATTATTTCTTAGCTTCTTCGATGTAAGAAATTGCTTGACCTACAGTAGCAATGTTTTCTGCTTGATCATCTGGAATTTGAATATCAAATTCTTTTTCGAATTCCATGATTAGCTCTACAGTGTCTAATGAATCAGCACCTAAATCGTTAGTGAAGCTTGCTTCTGCTACAACTTCGTTTTCGTCAACACCTAATTTGTCCACGATAATCGCTTTTACTCTTGATGCAATGTCTGACATAATCTTAAATTTTAATTTTAATTTGTTGGCAAAAATAAAAAACTTTATTTTAAAACAACATTTTTGTTAGTAAATATAACTACTAAATTATAAAAAATATTCTCAATGACCTAAATTTTCGGCTTTTTCGGCAATTTTTTAATTTAATTTTTTTTCTTTTGCGTAATGAAAATTAGACGTTTTTTAGCCTATTTATTTACATTTTGGTTTAAAATGATCTACAAACAACACCACAACAATGAAAAAGATTGTACTTTTTGCGTCAGGTAATGGTTCGAATGCTGAAAATATTATTTTACATTTCAAAAACATTGAACAAACCAAGGTAATTGCTGTTTTTTCTAATAATCCCGAAGCTAAAGTTTTAGATAGGGCTAAAAGTCAATTAGTTGCTACTTTTACGTTTAATAAGTTAGAATTATTAGAAGGTCAGGTGTTAGAGAAGCTGCAACAGTTACAGCCTGACTTAATTGTGCTAGCAGGTTTTTTATTAAAGTTTCCTGAAACTATAATCAATGCGTTTCCTAACAAAGTTATCAATGTACACCCAGCATTATTGCCTAAATATGGAGGTAAAGGAATGTATGGAATGCATGTGCATCAAGCAGTTTTAAGCAATAAAGAAAAGGAAACAGGAATAACAATACATTTTGTAAATGAACATTACGACGAGGGGGAGTTTATTTTTCAAAAAGCAGTTTCTATTGAATCGTGTACTACAGCAGAAGAAATTGCAGCTAAAATTCATGAATTAGAAATGTGTTATTTTCCTCAAGTAATTGAAGATTTATTAGTAAAAGCTAAAGAAAATTAATATTAAGAGTAATGTCCGAATTCCAAGTTTATATTTATACAGATGGTGCCTCAAAAGGGAATCCTGGTCCAGGCGGATATGGTGTTGTTATGGAATTGGCTGGAACGTCTTATAAAAAAGAATTTTATGAAGGTTTTCGGTTAACGACTAATAATAGAATGGAATTATTAGCCGTCATAGTTGGTCTTGAAAAACTTAAAAAGCCTAATACGTCGGTTTTAGTTGTTTCTGATTCTAAGTATGTTGTAGATGCCGTTGAGAAGGGTTGGGTTTTTGGTTGGGAAAAAAAATATTTCAAGGACAAAAAAAATCCTGATCTATGGATGCGTTTTTTAAAAATATATCGTAAACATCAAGTAAAATTCCAATGGATTAAAGGTCATAACAATCATCCTCAAAACGAACGTTGTGATCAGTTAGCTGTTATGGCTTCTCAACAAGAAAAATTGGCCGTTGATGCTTATTATGAAAGGGAAGAGCAAGGGCTATTATAATGTGTTTTTTATAAATTCTTTTGGACGAAAGCCTGTTTGGTTTTTAAAAAGTTTAGTGAAGTAGGATGGACTTTCAAATCCGAGATCATGTGCAATTTCACTAATGCTAAATCGACGTAGTGTTAACATTCTTTTGCTTTCGAGAATGACTCGTTTTCTTATGAGTTCTGTAACCGTTTGATTGAGTATTTCTTTACATATTCTGTTTAAATGTTTTAAACTGATATTAAGTTGATTAGCGTAAAAAACAGGTGCTTTTTCTGCCTTAAAATGGATTTCCAAAAGGGCTTCAAATTGAGCTAATTTTTGTTGATAGGTAGAGCTTTGGTGTGTTTCAGTAGTTTGATAATTTCGTGCCAATTCAATTAAAAGTAAGTCAACCAATGCCTTCATTTTGTCTTTTTTATGCTGAAAATGATGTTGAAATTCAGTTATCAACTCGTCAAAATATGGAATGACTTTTAGTATATTTCCATGTTCTAAATACAGTTTAGGATGATTTTTAAATGACTTAAAAAAGGGATATTGCTCTACCCGTTTTGTGGCAAAGTGTAAATTATAAAAAGCATGAGTATAAAACAAAATATAACCATCAATGTCTTCTGAGAGTTCCCAGCTATGAATCTGACCGGGTTGAAGAAAAAAAACAGTTCCCGGTGAAATAGTATAGGTTTCAAAATCAATAGTGTGTTGTCCAGTACCATTAGTAAACATGACAAGTAAGAAAAAGTTGTGGCTATGCGATTTTTCTATAAAACTATGATTTTGTAAATGATTTGTAAATGTATTTACATATATCTCCTCTGAAATTAAATCACAATTAAATTTTTGAATTTCATAAACAGGATAATTTTTCAAAATGTCTTTTTTGTTT
>NZ_JAGKWP010000014.1 GCF_021151785.1 Flavobacterium sp. | reverse complement strand
ACAATAAATAAATTGGTAGACTTTAATTAAATCATAAAGCCTACAAAAAAACACTCAATTGAGTAATCGAAATACTAACAAAGAATAGGAGGTCCCCTATGAGAATAAAATAGAAATTCTTTTTCTTTTACAATTGATTTATAATAGTCAATTAGAAAGAAATTGTGTTGTGGTGGTATGAATTCAAAGGAAAATATTTCAGATGATAAGAAGGCTGCAAATTCAAATTCACAGACAGGACATTCATCCTTTTGAGTAAATATTTTTTTATAGGTTGTTTGTTCTGTTTTATTAGCGTTAGAACTATAAGAAGAATGATCTTCTGAATGCAAAAAAATATGTAAAGATTGATAGCTTATTACCAATAGAAGTAATGAAGCTATCAAAAGATTATACTTTACATATTTTTTTTTCATCTATATATAATTACACCAGTTGGTTTTTTACCAAATATTCTGCAATTTGAATGGTGTTTGTAGCAGCACCTTTTCGTAAATTATCTGCAACAATCCACATGTTTAATGTTTTAGGCTGACTTTCATCCCTACGAATTCTACCAACAAATACATCATCCTTTCCTTGTGCATAAATAGGCATTGGATAGGAATAATTAGCTAAGTCGTCTTGAACAGTAATTCCAGGTGTTGCCTCTAAAAGGGAACGCACTTCATTAACGTCAAAATCATGTTCAAATTCTACATTAACGGCTTCACTATGTCCGCCTACTACTGGTATACGAATAGCTGTAGCAGTTACTGCTATAGAATTATCCGAAAGAATTTTTTGAGTTTCACGAACCAATTTCATTTCTTCTTTCGTATAACCATTTTCTTCAAACACATCACATTGAGGAATGGCATTTCTGTGAATAGGATATTTGTAGGCCATATCACCTTGTATTCCTTTGTATTCATTTTCTAATTGCTGTACAGCTTTGACTCCAGTTCCTGTAATAGATTGGTAAGTTGAAACTATGATACGCTTGATGTCATATTTTTGGTGTAAAGGAGCTAATGCCATTACCATTTGTATCGTTGAACAATTTGGATTGGCTATAATTTTATCCTCTTTTGTTAAAATAGATGCATTAATTTCTGGAACTACTAATTTTTTTGTTGGATCCATTCTCCAAGCAGACGAATTGTCAATTACTGTTGTACCAGCTACTGCGAATTTTGGAGCCCATTCTTTTGAAGTGTCACCTCCTGCAGAGAATAAAGCAATCTGCGGTTGCATTTTCACTGCTTCAGCCAAGCTTACAACACTATATTTTTTACCTTTCCATTCGATTTCTTTGCCTACTGATTTCTCAGAAGCAACTGGAATCAATTCCGTTATTGGAAAATTTCTTTCTGCTAACACTTGTAGCATTACTTCGCCTACCATTCCAGTGGCTCCTACTACGGCTACTTTCATCTTTTAATTAGTATTTAATAAGTTATGCAAAAGTATAAAACTTATGACTAACAAATTTATCTTATTTAGTTAATAATTCATAAAAAAAACTGCCCTAAGGCAGTTTGTGTTTATTTCACCACAGAATCTAATAGTTTAGTTAGTTCTGGCGAAGAAGGTCTTGGAGCATCCGCATTTACAATTTTACCATCTGGCCCAATTAAAATAAAACGAGGAATTCCATTAATTTTATATCCTGTTACAAAATCTGATTTCCAATCTTTATCTGCTAAAATTTGTACTCCTCCTAATTCCTTTTCAGCTACAAATTTTTTCCATTTTTCTTTGTCTTTCATTACATCAACAGAGATGCTTACAAATTCGATGTTTTTACCATGATAGGCCTCTTCCGTTTTTTTCAAATGAGGAATTTCTGCTCTACAAGGTCCGCACCAAGTAGCCCAAACATCCACATAAACATATTTACCTTTAAAATCCTCTAACTTTATGATTTTTCCAGATGTGTTTTCATAGGCAAAAGAAGGAGAAACAGAACCATTTAATTTTCTAACTGCAAACGATTCTTTCATGTAACCTTCTAAATTTTTCAAGTTCTTCTCAGTATCTTCTTTTAATTTAGCTACAAAATTGGCACTTAAATTAGTTGGAAATTTAGAATAAATATCATTTCTTACTTTATCCATTTCAACTTTTAATTCTGCTTCATCTTTAGACGCCATTAATGCATCTAAATTCATTTGTTGCTCTTCTAAGTTTTTCTTTGCTAAGTAATTATTCTCATTACTACCATTTCCTTTAAAATCCAATGTTTCGTCAAATTTAGTATAGTCTAAAGTAACTTCTAAATTTGAAGTATTGGTCAAATATAAATCAGCATATTGTTCTCCCGCATCTAGTTTGTAAAATCCTTCTGTTACATCAAAACTACCATGAAAATGTCCTTTTTTATCAGCAACTATCATTTTATTAAAACCTCTTCCTTTTACATAAATAGTATCCGAAGGTTTGTTTAATATTTTTACTGTAATTTTAGCTTGTGCTTGAGTGGTTAAAGTAAATAAACCTGCTGCTAACGCAATCAATAGTGTTGTTTTATTTTTCATTTTAAATTATTTTAATCATGTAAATATAGTTTTTTCTTCAAAACAAAAAGCAAAATTCTTGTTAAGTTTCTTTTTTTTGATTATCCGACATTTTTAATATTTATAAGGTATTTTTTATATTTTTTCTTTTTTATTCTTAATTATAACTAAAAGTTGGATGAAATAAATTAGATGTGCAATATTTATGGATTTGAAATTTACTATTTTTTAAAATTATCCTACTTTTGCCAAAAAATAAGATAATGTATAGAAGTCATACTTGTGGTGAGTTAAATGCATCACATATCAATCAGGAAGTTACTTTAGCAGGATGGGTTCAAAAATCGCGCGATAAAGGTTTTATGGTCTGGGTGGATTTAAGAGATCGTTATGGAATTACACAATTAATTTTTGACGAGAACAGAACAGATAAGGCAGTGTTTGAAAAGGCAAAATCATTAGGTAGAGAGTTTGTTATTCAAGTTAAAGGAATGGTGATTGAACGTGAATCTAAAAATAAAAATATATCAACAGGTGATATTGAGATTTTAGTTTCTGAGTTAAATATTTTAAACGAAGCGCAACTTCCTCCGTTTACTATAGAAGATGAAACAGATGGTGGAGAAGACATTCGAATGAAATACCGTTACTTAGACATTAGAAGAAATCCTGTCAAAAACAGTTTGTTGTTTCGTCACAAAGTAGCTATGGAAGTACGTAACTACCTTTCTAATCATGGTTTTTGCGAGGTTGAAACACCTTATTTGATTAAATCTACTCCAGAAGGAGCAAGAGATTTTATAGTTCCAAGCAGAATGAATGCCGGACAATTTTATGCTTTACCACAATCACCTCAAACCTTCAAACAATTATTAATGGTTGGAGGAATGGATAAATATTTTCAGATTGTAAAATGTTTCCGTGATGAAGATTTACGAGCGGACCGTCAACCGGAGTTTACCCAAATTGACTGTGAAATGGCTTTTGTTGAGCAAGAAGATATTTTGAATATATTTGAAGGTTTAACACGTCATTTGTTAAAAGAAGTTCATGGTTTAGAAGTGGATAAATTCCCAAGAATGACTTATGATTATGCCATGAAGACATATGGAAATGATAAGCCGGATATTCGTTTTGGAATGCAATTTGGGGAGTTAAATGAAGTAGCACAGCATAAAGATTTCAGCGTTTTCAATTCAGCAGAATTAGTAGTCGGAATTGCAGTTCCTGGTTGTGCATCATATACAAGAAAAGAAATCGACGCGTTAATTGATTGGGTAAAACGTCCACAAGTTGGCGCATCTGGAATGGTGTATTGTAAATATGAACAAGATGGTACTTTAAAATCTTCTGTAGATAAATTTTATGACCAAGAAGATTTAAAAAAATGGGCTGAAATTACAGGTGCACAACCTGGAGATTTAATTTTAGTATTATCGGGTTCTGCTAACAAAACAAGAAGTCGGTTAAGCGCTCTTCGTATGGAGTTAGGAAATCGTTTAGGTTTAAGAAAACCAAATGAATTTGCGCCGCTTTGGGTAGTTGATTTCCCGTTATTAGAATGGGATGAAGAAAGTGAAAGATACCACGCTATGCACCACCCTTTTACAAGTCCAAAACCTGAGGATTTACATTTGATTCATGAAAATCCAGGAGCAATAAGAGCTAATGCATATGATATGGTATTAAATGGAAATGAAATTGGAGGTGGATCTATCCGTATTCATGACAAAGAATTACAAGCAAGAATGTTTGAATTATTAGGTTTTTCTAAAGAAGAAGCAGAAAACCAATTTGGATTTTTAATGAATGCTTTTCAATACGGTGCCCCGCCACATGGTGGTTTAGCTTTTGGATTAGATCGATTAGTTGCTATTTTAGGTGGCCAGGAAACCATACGTGACTTTATTGCTTTTCCTAAAAATAATTCTGGTAGAGATGTTATGATAGACGCACCCTCTGAAATTGATTCTAAACAATTGGATGAACTTAATATTAGTGTGATTACAAAGAATTAATTTTTAAAAATATATGAGCGGACCTAAAAAGTTCGCTTTTTTTTATATAAAAACTTTTTTATTTCAATTAAAAGTCTATCTTTGAATCATTATTAATTATTATTACGCATAAAATGCAAAAAGGAACAGTAAAATTCTTCAATGAAACTAAAGGTTTTGGTTTCATAACTAACGAAGAAACAGGCAAAGACATCTTTGTACACGTAACAGGAATCAAAGGAGACAAATTAAATGAAGGAGACCATGTTAGTTATGAAGAAGAAGAAGGTAGAAAAGGAATTGTAGCAACTAATGTAGTCACCATAAACGATTAATTTATACCTCACAGAAAAACGCTCTTTTTTAGAGCGTTTTTTTTTACACTTTAATTAAGCTATTTAGATTTAATTTAAATAAAAGGTTTTTTAGGGTTTTGTCTCTTTTAAACCTTGTTTTAATTTTGATAATACAATTAGACAAATTATTTTTGTGACTATTTTAAATAGCATAAAAATGCAAACTTCTCAACATGATTTTATACCTATCCTAATGCAGGTCTTACTTGCTGTTGGATTTGTTGGCGGTACTATTGTAATATCTAATTTATTAGGGCCTAAGCGTTCTTCTGCCAATAAAGATAAAAGTTTTGAATGTGGAATAGAATCTACGGGTAATGCTCGTATTCCGTTCTCAGTAAAGTATTTTTTAGTTGCCATTCTTTTCGTTTTATTCGACGTTGAAGTTATTTTTATGTATCCTTGGGCGGTAAACTTTAAGGATATGGGTATGGATGGATTGATTAAAATGGGGATTTTCATGGTTTTATTACTTATAGGTTTCTTCTATGTTATTAAGAAGAAGGCTTTGGTATGGGAATAAAAAAAGTGCAAGAAAATGGAAAATAAAAAAGTAAAAACTGTAGAAGCTCCAGAAGGAGTACAAGGTGAAGGATTCTTTGCTACGCGTTTTGACCAAGTAATTGGTATTGCTCGAGCTAATTCTATGTGGCCTTTACCATTTGCTACTTCTTGTTGTGGAATTGAATTCATGGCAACAATGGCTTCACATTACGATATGGCACGTTTCGGTTCAGAACGTGTTAGTTTCTCACCAAGACAAGCAGATATGCTACTAGTGATGGGAACTATTTCAAAAAAAATGGCTCCTATTTTACGTCAAGTTTACGAACAAATGTCGGAACCTAAATGGGTTGTTGCTGTTGGAGCTTGCGCTTCTTCTGGTGGTGTTTTTGACACTTATTCTGTTCTACAAGGAATTGATAAAGTTATTCCAGTAGACGTATATGTTCCAGGATGTCCTCCTAGACCAGAACAAATTATTGATGGTATATTGCACCTTCAAGAATTAGTGAAAAACGAAGACTTGAGAAGAAGAAATTCAGAAGAATATAAACAGCTTTTAGCTTCTTATAACATTGAATAACAATGGCACTAGAATCATTAGATATACAAACTAAATTACAAGATACTTTTGGAGAAAAAGTATTCAACTTCAGAACAGAATTTGATATGTTTGTTTTTGATGTTGATGCAACTTCAAATCTTGAAATTATTAAATTCTTAAAAGAAGAACCTTCATTAAACTTCAATTTCCTTACAGATGTTTGTGGTATTCACTATCCAGACAACCCTGCTAACGAACAATTTTGCGTAGTATATCATATGCACAATTGGTTTGAAAACAAAAGGATAAGAATTAAAGCTTACTTACCAGGAGAACATCCAAGAATTAATTCTGTTACTTCTTTATTCTTATCAGCAGATTGGCAAGAAAGAGAAACATATGATTTCTATGGAATTCATTTTGAAGGTCATCCTAACTTATGTAGAATCTTAAACATGGATGAAATGATTTCTTTCCCTATGCGCAAAGAATTCCCAATGGAAGATTCAGGTAGAACAGACAAAGACGACCGATTCTTTGGTAGAACTATTAACAATTGCTAAACGTTAAGAAATGGGAAATGTAGTATTACCAGCAGATCATCGCTACTATAAATATATTGAAGAGCGTCAAAACGAAGACGGAAGTGAATTAGCTATCCTAAACTTAGGACCAACACACCCTGCTACTCATGGTATTTTTCAAAACATCTTATTAATGGATGGTGAGAGAATCCTAGATGCAGAACCAACTGTGGGTTACATTCACCGTGCTTTTGAAAAAATTGCAGAAAACCGTCCGTTTTATCAAATTACCCCTTTAACAGACCGTATGAACTATTGTTCTTCGCCAATCAACAACATGGCTTGGTGGATGACATTAGAAAAATTATTAAATATAGAAGTTCCAAAACGTGCACAATATTTACGTGTAATTGTAATGGAATTAGCGCGTATAGCTGACCACTTAATTTGTAATTCAATTTTAGGTGTAGATACAGGCGCTTACACAGGATTCCTATATGTTTTCCAATTCCGTGAAAAAATTTACGAAATCTATGAAGAAATTTGTGGAGCTCGTTTAACTACCAATATGGGTAGAATTGGCGGATTTGAAAGAGATTGGAGTCCCGCTGCATTTGAAAAATTAAATACCTTTTTGGAAGAATTTCCAAAAGCTTGGGAAGAATTTGAAAACTTATTTACTAGAAACCGAATTTTTATTGATAGAACCGTTAATGTAGGTCCTATATCTGCTGAAAAAGCAATTAGTTATGGATTTACAGGTCCTAACTTAAGAGCTGCAGGTGTGGATTACGATGTACGTGTGGCACAACCTTACAGTTCTTATGAAGATTTTGAATTTGATGTTCCAGTAGGAAAATCAGGAGATACTTATGATCGTTTTTGTGTAAGAAATGCTGAAGTTTGGGAATCGTTAAAAATCATTCGTCAAGCTTTGGATAAATTACCTGAAGGTCCTTACCATGCAGATGTACCAGATTATTACTTACCTCCAAAAGAGGATGTATACAACAACATGGAAGCTTTAATTTACCACTTCAAAATTGTAATGGGAGAAGTTCCTGTTCCTGTTGCAGAAGTTTATCATCCTGTAGAAGGTGGTAATGGTGAATTAGGTTTCTATTTAATTACAGACGGAAGCAGAACACCTTATCGTTTACATTTCAGAAGACCTTGTTTTATCTATTATCAAGCGTACCCTGAAATGATTAAAGGAGCTATGCTTTCTGATGCCATTGCAATATTATCAAGTTTAAACGTAATCGCTGGCGAATTAGACGCTTAAGAATATGGAAATATCAAACGCAACTCAAAATATTAATATCACGCCTGAATTAATGACTCGAATTAACGAGTTAATCAGTCATTATCCTGCTGATAAAAAGAAGTCTGCTTTAATACCTGTTTTACATGAGGTTCAAGATGCTCATGACAATTGGTTGAGTGTTGCTTTACAAAATAAAGTAGCTGAAATTTTAGAAATCCTTCCAATTGAAGTGTATGAAGTTGTAACCTTTTATACCATGTTCAACACCAAACCTGTTGCAAAATATATGTTTGAATTTTGCAGAACATCTTGTTGTGCTACTCGTGGTGTGGAAGATTTAATGGATTATGCTTCAGAAAAACTTGGAGTAAAAGAGGGAGAAATAACTTCAGACGGATTATTTCAATTTGTAGGTGTGGAATGTTTAGGCGCTTGTGGATATGCACCTATGCTTCAATTAGGCGATTTTTATCATGAAAAATTATCAAAAGATAAATTCGACCAATTGATTGAAGAATGTAAAGCTGGTAAAATAACCTTACACGATAAATAATACCATGGGAAGAAAAATATTATTAGAAAAAATTAATATTCCGGGTATCAAAACCTATGAAGTTTACCGCCAAAATGGAGGTTATGCTTCAGTGGAAAAAGCATTTAAAATGACACCAGACGAAATCACAGAAGAAGTAAAAACTTCTGGATTAAGAGGTCGTGGTGGTGCCGGATTCCCAGTTGGAATGAAATGGAGTTTTATCGATAAAAAATCGGGAAAACCACGTCATTTAGTTTGCAATGCCGACGAATCAGAACCGGGAACTTTTAAAGACCGTTATTTAATGGAATATATACCTCACTTATTAATAGAAGGTATGATTACATCAAGTTATGCTTTAGGCGCTAACTTATCATACATCTATATTAGAGGTGAATATATGTGGGTGTTTAAAACATTAGAAAGAGCTATTAAAGAAGCATATGCTGCAGGATGGTTAGGAAAAAACATTCAAGGTTCTGGATATGATTTAGACTTACACGTGCATTGTGGTGCAGGTGCTTACATTTGTGGTGAAGAAACTGCATTAATCGAATCTTTAGAAGGAAAAAGAGGAAATCCTAGAATTAAACCTCCCTTCCCAGCGGTTAGTGGTTTATGGCAAAATCCAACTGTAGTGAACAATGTTGAATCAATTGCAGCTGTGCCATGGATTGTAATGAATACTGGTGCTGAATATGCTAAAATTGGTATTGAACGTTCAACTGGAACTAAATTAATTTCTGCTTCTGGACATATTAAAAATCCTGGGGTATATGAAATTGAATTGGGCGTTTCTGTTGAAGAATTTATTAATTCTGACGAATATTGTGGTGGTATGATTGACGACCGACCTTTAAAGGCTTTAGTGCCTGGGGGTTCGTCTGTGCCTATTTTACCTGCACATTTAATTTATAAAACAGCTGCTGGAAATGATCGTTTAATGACGTACGAATCATTATCTGATGGCGGTTTTGCTACAGGATCTATGTTAGGTTCTGGCGGATTTATTGTCTATAATGACACTACTTGTATAGTTAGAAACACTTGGAATTTTTCAAGATTCTATCACCACGAAAGTTGTGGACAATGTACGCCATGTCGTGAAGGAACGGGTTGGTTAGAAAAAGTATTACATCGCATTGAGAACGGACACGGACGTGAAGAAGATATTGAGTTATTATTAAGTATTCAAAGTAAAATTGAAGGAAACACCATTTGTCCATTGGGAGATGCTGCTTCTTGGCCGGTAGCTGCTGCTATTCGTCATTTCAGAGAAGAATTTGAATACCATATCCGATTCCCAGAAAAAATCAAAAATAGAGATCACTTTGTGCATGAACCTTTTGAAAAAGTTAGCCACTTAGTAAGTAATCAAACAGTTTAATTAGTTTCAAGTTTCAGGTACCAAGTTTTAATAACTTGAAACTTAAAACCTGAGATTATTCAAACAAAAAAATAACAATGAAAGTAACCATAGACGGACAAAGCGTAGAAGTAGAACCAGGAACAACTATCCTGCAAGCTGCTCGTATGATTGGTGGTGATTTAGTTCCACCAGCCATGTGTTATTATTCGAAATTAAAAGGTACTGGAGGTAAATGTCGTTGTTGCTTAGTTGAAGTAAGCAAGGGAAGTGAGGCAGATCCAAGACCCATGCCTAAACTTGTAGCTTCTTGTGTTACGGGATGTATGGATGGAATGGAAGTGAATAGTAAAAATTCTGATCGTGTAACAGAAGCAAGAAAAGCGGTTACCGAATTTTTATTAATCAACCACCCACTAGATTGTCCGGTATGTGATCAAGCAGGAGAATGTCATTTACAAGATTTAAGCTTTGAACACGGAAAAGCAAAAACACGATTCATCGAAGAAAAAAGAACTTTTGAACCTGAAAATATTGGTGATAAAATTCAATTACACATGAACCGATGTATTTTATGTCAACGTTGTGTACAAGTTGCTGAACAATTGACTGACAATAGAGTTCATGGTGTTTTAAACCGTGGAGATCATGCTCAAATTTCAACTTGTGTTTCAGCTGCAATTGATAATGAATTCTCTGGAAACATGATTGATGTTTGTCCAGTAGGTGCATTAACAGATAAAACATTCCGATTTAAATCGAGAGTTTGGTTCAACAAACCTTTCAATGCTCATAGAGAATGTACAACTCCAGGTTGTTGTGGTGAAGTAACCGTTTGGATGTTTGGAAATGAAATTCAACGTGTAACAGGAAGAAAAGACCAATACGGAGAAGTAGAAAACTTTATTTGTAATACTTGTCGTTACGATAAAAAAGAAGTTTCTGACTGGGTTATTGAAGGACCTAAAAAATTCGAAAAAGATTCTGTTATCAATCAAAATAATTATACAAGAAAATTAGATAAAGTAGTGATTAATACAGAAGCTCAAATCTTATTTGGTCGCGAAGAAGATCGCAAGAAGATTAGTATGACTGAAGTTCCATTTAAAAAAGAAGAAAACTAATGGAAGCAGCATTTATCATAGAAAAAAGTGTAATTATTATTACCGTATTTGCCTTAACTATGTTAATGGCAATGTATTCAACATGGGCTGAACGTAAAGTAGCTGCTTGGCTTCAAGACCGTATTGGACCAAACCGTGCAGGTTGGGCAGGTTTACTTCAACCTTTAGCCGATGGTGCCAAATTATTTACAAAAGAAGAATTCTTCCCAAATACGCCTAACCGTTTCCTATTTATTTTAGGTCCTGGTATTGCTATGAGTACGGCTTTAATTACAAGTGCTGTTATTCCTTGGGGAGATACTATTGAAGTATTTGGTCAGCGAGTGTTGTTACAAGCAACCGATATTGATGTTTCCGTTTTATATATTTTTGGTGTTTTATCCATTGGAGTATATGGAATTATGATTGGAGCTTGGGCATCTAATAACAAATATTCTTTGATGTCAGCTGTTCGTGCTTCTTCTCAGATGATTTCGTATGAAGTAGCTATGGGATTATCCATGATTGCTATCTTAATGATGACTGGTTCTTTATCATTAAAAGAAATAACCGTTTATCAAGCTGAAAATGGCTGGAATATTTTATACCAACCAGTAGCTTTCATCATTTTCTTAATTTGTTCCTTTGCTGAAACCAATAGAACACCTTTCGATTTAGCAGAATGTGAATCGGAATTAATTGGTGGATACCATACAGAATATTCATCTATGAAAATGGGATTCTATTTATTTGCTGAATATGCAAATATGTTTATTTCTTCGACAATCTTGGCAATTGTTTTCTTAGGAGGATACCACTTCCCGGGAATGGCTTGGGTTACAGAAAACTGGGGAATGAACACAGCAGCATTACTTGGGTTTTTATCTTTATTTATGAAATTGTGCTTCTTCATCTTCTTTTACATGTGGGTAAGATGGACAATACCAAGATTTAGATACGATCAATTAATGCATTTAGGTTGGAAAATATTAATTCCATTAGCTGTAGTTAACATCATTGTAACTGGAGTAGTAATGGTATTATTTAAATAATTCGTGATTATGTCAGTAGAACAAATATCATTATCAGGAAGAAAAAAAGTGGTTTCTAACAAAGAAATGACTTGGTTAGAGAAAATTTATCTTTGGACTATTATCAAAGGTTTGTTTACTACTCTAAAACACTTATTCAGAAGAAAAGTAACGATTAAATTCCCAGAACAAGTTAGAGAATTTAGTCCGGTATATAGAGGTCAACACATGCTAATGCGTGATGAAGAAGGAAGAGAAAGATGTACAGCTTGTGGTTTGTGTGCTTTATCTTGTCCTGCCGAAGCGATTACAATGAAAGCTGCAGAGCGCAAACCAGAAGAAAAGCATTTATACCGTGAAGAAAAATATGCTGAAATCTATGAAATCAACATGTTGCGTTGTATTTTCTGTGGTTTGTGTGAAGAAGCCTGTCCTAAACAAGCCATTTACTTAACTAAATCTAGAAAATTCGCTAACGCTGATTATGATAGAGAAGATTTCATTTTTGGAAAAGATAAGTTAGTAATGCCTTTAGAAATGGCTAAAATGAATACACAATCTAATACTTTGAATTAATTATGTTAGAGATTATATTTTACATTTTATCAGCCATTACGTTAGGAACTGCATTCCTAACTGTTTTTAGCAAAAATCCAATTCACAGTGCTATTTACTTAGTTGTTTGTTTCTTTTCATTAGCAGGACATTATGTATTGTTCAATGCGCAATTTTTAGCAATTGTTCACGTAATTGTTTATGCTGGTGCCATCATGGTATTATTATTATTTACTTTGATGTTAATGAACTTAAACAAAGAGGATGAAGTTTCTAAACCTAAATGGGTATCCTTTGCCGCCTTAATTTCTGCTTGTATTTTAGGTGTTGTTTTGATTGCGGCTTTAAAATCGGCTGAGCCGGAAGTAATGGATTACGCGAATACAGGTGAAGATTTTCAATCCATCAAAAGATTAGGAGAAGTACTTTTAGATGAGTACCAAGTACCCTTTGAATTCGCGTCGGTATTATTATTAGTTTCGATGATTGGTGCAGTATTAATTTCTAAAAAAGAAGAAAAAATATAACTATGAACGTATTACAAGAAATTGGCATTCAAAATTATATCATTTTAGCTGCTTTGCTATTTTGTATTGGTGCCTTCGGAATTTTATATAGACGTAATGCCATCATCATGTTCATGTCTATAGAAATCATGTTAAATGCTGTTAACTTATTACTAGTTGCCTTTTCTTCGTACCACCAAGATGCATCAGGACAAGTTTTCGTTTTCTTTACGATGGCTGTTGCAGCTGCAGAAGTTGCTGTTGGATTAGCTATATTGGTTTCTATTTTTAGAAATATAGGTAATATTGATATTGATAATTTAAAAAATTTAAAAGGATAAGCGCCTAATGGAGACAACTATTTTACTTTTATTATTTACGCCGTTAGTTGGTTTTTTAATCAACACATTTTTCGGCAAAACATTAGGTAAAACTGGCTCAGGTATTGTTGGTACATTGGCTGTTGTTTTATCTTTTTTATGTACACTTTGCTTATTTTCTCAAATTAATGCAGGTGATACGCTTCCTAAATTTCATTTAGCTGATTGGTTTACCTTAGGTAAAATCAACGTGAATTTTGATTTCTTATTTGATCAATTATCTGTTTTATGGTTATTATTTGTAACAGGTATTGGATCATTAATCCATTTATATTCTATTAGCTATATGCACGACGATGAAAACATGCATAAATTCTTTTCATATCTGAATTTATTCGTTTTCTTCATGATTGTGTTAGTAGCTGGAAGTAACTTATTAATCATGTTTATTGGTTGGGAAGGTGTTGGACTATGTTCTTATTTATTAATCGGATTCTGGTACAAAAATCAAGACTATAATGATGCTGCAAAAAAAGCATTTATCATGAACCGTATTGGTGATTTAGGATTTTTAATAGGAATATTTGTTTTAGGTTGCTACTTAAATACTTTAGATTTTATGGAAATTAAAGCTGCATTAGGTAAAAATAGTATTACTCCTGCTTTATTATCCATTGCTGCTTTATGTTTATTTATTGGGGCTACAGGAAAATCAGCGCAATTACCATTGTACACTTGGTTGCCTGATGCGATGGCTGGACCTACACCTGTTTCGGCTTTAATTCACGCAGCTACGATGGTTACAGCCGGTATTTTTATGATTACTCGTTTGAATTTCTTATTTGAATTAACCCCTGACGTAAAATTGGTAATTGCCATTGTTGGAGTTATAACTGCTTTGGTTGCTGCTGCTATTGGTTTAGTTCAAAATGATATAAAAAAGGTATTAGCTTATTCAACTGTTTCGCAATTAGGTTTAATGTTTTTAGCTTTAGGTTTAGGTGCGTATGAAGTAGCTGTATTCCATGTAATTACACACGCATTCTTTAAAGCTTGTTTATTCTTAGGATCAGGTTCTGTTATTCATGCATTACATGGCGAACAAGACATGAGAAACATGGGTGGATTACGTAAGGTGATGCCTATAACTTTTGCTACAATGTTAGTTTCAACATTAGCAATTGCAGGTATTTTCCCATTTGCTGGTTTCTGGTCTAAAGATGAAATATTAATGGCGGCATTCCATCACAATACTATTTTGTGGGTATTAGGCTCTATTGCATCAATTATGACGGCTTTCTACATGTTCCGATTATTATATTTAACATTCTTTGGTGAATTTAGAGGAACAGAAGAACAAAAACATCATTTACATGAAAGTCCAGCTTTAATTACTATTCCTTTAGTAATATTAGGAGCATTAGCTACTATAGGTGGTGCTATTAATTTACCAGGAAGCAATTGGTTAAGTCATTACTTAGCTCCATTATTTAAAGCACATGAAGCACATCATTTAGATGGAACTGCTTATATGTTGATGGGTATTGCAACTGTTGGTGCTTTAATTGGTATTGCTATTGCTTACAATATGTATATTTCTAAAAAACAAGTTCCTGAAGCAGATGAAAATGTACAGGGGTTACACAAAGTATTGGCTAATAAATTTTATCTAGATGAAATTTATATGGCTGTAATTGTACAACCTATTTATGCAGTTTCAAGTTTCTTTAAAAAGTATACAGAAAAATTCGTTTCAAAATTAGTATTCGGATTTGGAGATATAACATATGCTTTATCTTTACAAGGTAAAAGAATACAAAACGGAAACATCGGTATTTATCTATTTGCTTTTATATTAGGTATCTGCGGATTTTTATTTTATTTATTTGTAAATCGTCAATAATTAGAAATGAACATAGGGATTATATTAACGGTTTTATTGGTAGGTGCAATTGTAACTTACTTTTCAGGAAACAAGTTTGCCTCTAAATTTGCTTTACTTACAAGTATTGCTGCATTTGGTTTAACTATAATGGCTTTAAATGCTTATTTAGCGGGTGAGAATTGGAATGTAGATTTACCATGGTTAACTAAACCTGCTATCAACTTTGCATTGCATGTGGATGGTTTGTCATTAGCCATGTTGTTATTAACTACAGGCTTGTTACCATTAATTATTGCCTCTGGATTTGTAACTAAATTTGAGGACGAGAAAGCTATTTACAGTTTAATTTTAGTGATGGGAGCTGCAATGGCAGGTACATTTTTAGCTGCAGATGGTTTTGTATATTATATATTTTGGGAAATTGCCTTAATTCCAATTTATTTCATTGCTTTAAGATGGGGTAATGGCGATAAAGAAGAACGAAGAAAAACGATTTTAAAATTCTTCATCTATACTTTTGCAGGTTCTTTATTCATGCTGTTGGCTTTCATTTATTTATATACTAAAGGTGGAAGTTTTGCTATTGAAAAATTATATGCTTTACAATTAACAAGCACTGAACAAACTTATATTTTCTTAGCATTCTTTTTAGCTTATGCTATTAAAATTCCAATTGTTCCTTTCCATTCTTGGCAAGCAAATACCTACAGTAAAGCACCATCTATTGGTACTATGTTATTGTCTGGTATCATGTTAAAAATGGGATTATATAGTGTATTAAGATGGCAATTGCCTTTATCTGATGAAGCCGCTAAAGCACATGTGCCAATTATTGTTACCTTATCCATTATTGGGGTAATTTATGGAGCAATTTTAACTTTAAAACAAAAGAATATTAAAAAAGTGTTGGCGTATTCATCCTTATCACACGTGGGATTAATTGCTGCGGGATTGTATTCTTTAACATTTGAAGGTTTTCAAGGTGCCGTGCTCCAAATGTTATCTCATGGTATTGTAATCGTTGGATTATTCTATATTGTTGAAATAATTTACTCAAGATATCAAACGTATAATATTAATGAAATGGGTGGTATTAGAATTCAGGCAACACGTTTTGCTTCATTTTTCTTAATTGTTTTATTAGCTTCAGTAGCTTTACCAACTACTTTTAACTTCATTGGTGAATTTAATTTATTATACAGTTTATTCAAAGTAAATATTTGGTATGCTATAATAGCAGGAACAACAATCATTTTAGGAGCGTTTTATATGTTACGTATGTTCCAAAAAAGTATGTTAGGTGAAAGCATCAAACCTTTCCAAGATATTACAATTTCGGAAAGTATTGTATTAATCGTAATTGTTGGAGTTACCATATTCTTTGGTTTGTTCCCTCAACCAATTATTGACTTAATTGAACCAAGTTTACAATCAATTTTAAATCAAATTAACTAAGAAGCCTTAAGAAATGAGTACATTAATTGCTATAGTAGGAATCGGAATACTTTGTTTACTTTTCGAGATTTTTAATCTGAGAAAAATAATAATTCCAGTAACCATAGTGGCGCTTTTAGCTTTATTTGGTTTAAACCTTACTGATAATTTGCCTGTAATTACAGGATATGAATCTATGATTCTGGTTGATGATTTTGGAAAAGTATTTTCAAGTTTATTCATCTTACTAACTGGATTGTTAATTTTATTAAGTGCACCAAGTTATGCTAAAAGCTCTAAAATATCTGACTTTATTTCAATAAAGGTTTTTATATTGTCAGGAGCAGTAGCTATGGTAACTTTTAATAATATTTCAATGTTCTTCTTAGGAATTGAAGTATTATCTATCGGATTGTATGTTTTAGCAGGTAGCGACCGATTAAACGTTAAAAGTAATGAAGCCGGAATGAAATATTTCTTGATGGGTTCTTTTGCATCTGGAATATTATTATTCGGAATTGCCATGTTATATGGTGCAACAGGGGCTTTTGATGTACCAACTTTGAAAGAAGCTTCTATGTCTGCTACTACAGAATATTGGTTTTACATCGGAGTTATATTAATTACTATCGGTATGTTATTTAAAGTGGCTGCTACACCAATGCACTTTTGGGCGCCAGATGTATACGAAGGTTCTCCAACTCAGATTACGGCTTTAATGAGTACTTTAGCAAAAGTAACGGCTATGGCTGCTTTCTTTAAGTTAGTTGGTATTTTAAATACATATATGTATGATGAATACAAACAAGTAATTGTAGTAGTTACTATTGCAACTATGTTTTTTGGTAACGTAATGGCTTTACGTCAAAGAAAATTAAAACGTATATTGGCTTATTCTGGTATTTCTCATACAGGATTTATGTTAATGACTTTATTGAATGTAGAAAATTCACAAAATAATTTATTATTCTATACCGTTTCTTATGCCATTGCAGGTTTAGCTGCTTTCTCAGTAGTTTTATTTGTAACTAAAAAAGAGGATAACTGTAAAATTGAAAACTTTAATGGTTTAGGAAAAAGATCACCAATTATGGCTTTTATTATGACTGTTGCTACTTTGTCTATGGCTGGTATTCCAATTTTGGCTGGTTTCTTTGGTAAATTCTTTATTTTGAGTCAAATTATAACAGATGGTTATTTAGGTTTAGCTATTTTTGCCATTATCAATTCTATGATAGCCATCTACTACTATTTCAAAGTGATCATTGCTATGTATTTAAGAGAAGAATCAGAGGATAATGTCTTAGCAAATCATTCTGAATATTATATTGTGGGAATTGTGGCAACCGTACTACTATTAATTATTGGAATATTCCCTGATTACATATTGAATTTATTATAAAAATCAAGATTAAGATAAAAAAATAAGCCCCAAAAAATCTAATTTTTGGGGCTTATTTTTTAAAAGTTATCTCCGTCTAATAATCTTCCAACTCCTCCCAATATACTACCTTCTTCTTTTCCACCACCATTTTGAGGAGCGTTAGCTAAAATTCTACCAGCTAATCGACTGAAGGGTAATGATTGGATATATACCGTTCCAGGGCCTCGTAAAGTTGCATAAAACATACCTTCACCTCCAAAAATAGTATTCTTAATACCGCCTACAAATTCAATATCAAAATCAACATCTTGTGTATAACCTACTACACAACCTGTATCAATTCTCATGATTTCACCCGGTGCTAGTACTTTTTTGGCTAATGTTCCTCCAGAGTGAACAAATGCTAAGCCATCACCTTCAATTTTTTGCATAATGAATCCTTCTCCTCCAAATAAAGCACGTCCAATTTTTTTTGAGAATTCAATTCCAATAGAAACACCTTTAGCAGCACATAAGAAGGCATCTTTTTGACAGATAAATTTTCCATTGTATTCTCTTAAATCAATTGGGATTATTTTTCCAGGATAGGGCGATGCAAAAGATACTTTTTTCTTTCCTATTCCTTGGTTTTGAAAAGCAGTCATAAATAAACTTTCACCTGTTAAGACTCTTTTTCCCGCAGATAAAAGTTTACCCATAAAACCTTGTTGTTGACTTCCATCTCCAAAAATGGTTTCCATTTTAATACCATCTTCCATCATCATAAAACCACCAGCTTCAGCAACGACTACTTCTTGTGGATCTAATTCAATTTCTACATATTGCATTTCTTCACCATAAATATGGTAGTCTATTTCATGTGCGATCATTTTTTCTGTTTTAAAGTTTTCTTAATAAGTGTTATAAGTAAAAAAAATGTTACGATAAAAGGTTGTTAATTTTCTAGGGTTTTTTTTCTAATGATAGAATTAAAAATTTTATAACCAGTAATTCTTCTTAGAATTTTCATAAAGTTAGCATCAAACCCAATGGTATATCGTCTAAAACAACGATTTGGATTTTCGGCAATTTGGTGTAGTTTTTCAACAATTTTTTCTGGTAATTCTTTGTTTTCAGATGATTTTTTTTCTAAAAGTGTTGAAATTCTATTCATCAAGTTATTATAAGAACAAATTTCAGTTTGTTGACAAACAGCTACATTCTTCTGAAAAGAAGTTGGAGCATTTCCAAACTGAACAGTTGCTACACTTACATGAAAAGGATATAATTCATAAGCCATACATTCAGAAAAACTTTCTACAGCTTGTTTAGTTGAATGATAAAAATTGCCCAGTGGTAAATTAACAAGCCCAGCAATAGAAGTAATATTAATAATTTGTCCAAATCTTTGATCTCTCAATACAGGGATAAATGCCCTACATATTTTAACAACACCTAACCAATTGACATTAACTATCATATTGATTTTTTCATCTTCTGAAAGTTCAACAAAACTTCTATAGCCTACGCCAGCATTATTGATGATGGTGTCAATTTGTTTGTGATTCTTAAGAATTTGTTGCTTAGCAATTTCAATATTTTCTGTAGAGGTTACATCTAAACCATAGCTGTAAATATTCGAGTACTTTTTAAATTCTTCGACTTCTTTATAAACATGCATTGTGGCTATCACCGTCCAATTTTGTCTGGCAAAGTGTAAAGCGGTTTGTTTGCCAATGCCTCCGCAAGAACCAGTTATTAGTACGGTTTTCAAATTAATAATTAAGTTTGGTTATTAGAATGTATTGAGCAATTTTATTCTTTTTTTTGCTAATATATGCAGAAGAATGTAAAGGATTGAATTTTCTTGGATTAGGTAAAATAGCCGCAATACCAGCAGCTTGCATTCGAGTTAAACTTTTACAATCTTTGTTATACCAATGTTGACATGCAGCTTGCGCACCATAAATACCATCTCCCATTTCAATACTATTTAAATATACTTCCATAATGCGCTCTTTACCCCAAATTAGTTCAATTAAAACAGTAAAGTAAGCTTCTAATGCTTTTCTAAAGTAACTTCTTCCTTGCCAAAGGAAAACGTTTTTTGCTGTTTGTTGAGAGATAGTACTTCCTCCTTTTAATTTTTTGCCTTTAAAATTTCCTGTTGCAGCTTTTTGCATGGCTTTAAAATCAAAACCACTGTGTTTACAAAAATTACCGTCTTCACTTGCAATTACGGCTTTTTGTAGATTTTTTGAGATGTTTTCAATAGGAATCCAATTATGCTTGGTGTCAATTTTTTTTCCGGCAGCAGAATTTTCGAAATAACGAATTATCATTAAAGGGGTATATGGAACGGGTACAAATTTGTATAGTACAACAAAAAATAAACTAATGATATTAAACCATAAAACAAACTTCCAAAAATATTTAAAGATTTTTGATTTCAAAGCGCCTTTATTTTTTGTAGTTGTGGGTTTTGTTATTGTTTTTTTGGTTGCCATTATACTAAATCTGCTAATTCTTGTCCTATTAAACTGCCTATTGCTACACCCATTCCTCCCATTCGAACTCCACAAAAGACATGGTTAGAAAGTTGTTCAACAATAGGTTTTTTGTGATTTCCTACGCCCATTATACCACTCCATCTATGTTCTATTTCAAAAGCGGTATTTGGCAAAATTACAGTTTTTAATAAATCTTCCAAGCGGTTCTGAATTAATTCTGTGGTTTTTAATTCAGTAGTGGTTTCTCCTTCAAAATCAAGGTTACGACCACCGCCAAATAATATTCTATTGTCAATGTTTCTGAAATAATAATAGCCTCTATCTAAATGGAAAGTTCCTTTAATGTCAAGATTTTCAATCGGTTTAGTAATTAGTACTTGTGCTCTTGCAGGAGTTACTCTATTATTAGTAAGCTGACTCGCAAAACCATTAGTGGTAAATAATAATTTATTGGTCTTGAAAGACAAATTATTTGTAATTACTTCTACACCATTATTAATTTCGGTATAACTTCCAACAGTTTGATGGTTCACAATCAAAATATCATTTTGATAGACTTTTTTTAGTAAAGATTGCATCATTTTGCCTATATCAATTTGCCCTTCAAGAGGGTTGAATATCAGGTATTCAAAAGTATTTCCAAACCCAAAACGATCAATTTCTTTAGAGAAAACTTCAGTTTTAAATAAAGGCTTTACAATATCGTTTATAAATGAAATGCGTTGTAAACATTCTTTGTAAAAAGATTCGTCTTCCTTTAAAAATATTTCATATCCACCAAAAGGTTTAAAGTCTAGGTTCTCATCACCTAAATTTTTTCGAAGTAATTGTAAACCATGATAACGCTTAGAAATCAATTGAATAACTTCCTCTTCGGAATGCGTTTTTAAATCATCTATAATTTCAGAAATACTTCCAAAGCAAGCAAAACCAGCATTTTTAGTACTTGCACCTTGAGGTAAGATTCCTTTTTCTAGAAGGATAATTTTGGCTTTTGGGAATCTTTCGCGAAGACGTAAAGCTGTATGTAAGCCAACAATTCCGCTTCCAACAATGGTGAAGTCGACATTCGAAAACCAACTTTTTAATTCCCAATAACTTAGTTGCATATGATTTAGTTATCTTTTGTTGGTTCTTGATCTTGACCTTTATTTCTAGATTTAATAGCCTTCATTACTAATGGGAAAGTAGTAATTGTAATCAATAAGAGAATAATAGTTTCAATGTGTTGTTTTAAATCAATGTCGAAGCGTTCTAAGAACAAGGCATATAAATAATGCCCAGCAAAGACTAAGGAAAACGACCAAAGTAAAGAGCTGATTACATTATACAACATAAATTTACTTTTAGGCATATGAACAATTCCAGCAATTATAGGTACAAATGTTCTTACAATAGGTAAAAATCGAGCGAAAACAATCGCTTTTCCACCATGTTTTTCAAAAAATTCTTGTGATTGGTTTAAGTATTTTTTCTTAAATAATAAACCATCTTCTTTATTGTAAAGGCCTCTTCCGCTAGTGGCACCAAACCAGTAACCGAAAATATTTCCAATAATTGCAGCCAGTGAAATAGCCAATGCGACAACAGTTACATCAGAATAATAATCTGGTATAAATCGTAAAGGATTGGCTAATTTTTCAGCATAAATACCTGACAAAAACAATAAGCTATCGCCAGGCAAAAAGAATCCTGCAAATAATCCTGTTTCAGCAAATACGATGAATAAAACCATATAAATGCCAATAGGAACACCACCATACTCTAACGTAATGTAGAATTCCGGATTGAATAATTGTGTCCATCTGAATTTTTGTTCTGCTTCAGCGGATTGAATTATAAAATTTGGTTTTAAGTAATTAAGTATATTGAAATTAAGCTTCATGATGATTCGGTTTTGATTCCCATTTGTCGATGGCGCTAGTAGCTAAAGCATTTCCAAGAACATTAGTCATACTTCTAGCCATATCACAGAAATGGTCAATGGGTAAAATTAGGGCAATTCCTTCTGGAGGAATACCAAACATAGCGCAAGTGGCTACAACAACAATTAAGGAAGCCCTTGGTACACCTGCCACACCTTTACTAGTAAGCATTAAAACTAGTAGCATAGTTAATTGTTCTCCAATTGGCATATCTATACCATATACTTGAGCAATAAAAATACTAGCAAAAGTCATGTACATCATACTGCCATCTAGGTTAAAAGAATATCCCAATGGTAAGGTGAATGAAACAATTTTAGGTTGACACCCAAATCGTTCTAACTCTTCTACCATTTTAGGGAAAACCGCTTCTGAACTTGTGGTAGAAAATGCAATTAATAATGGACTTTTAATTCTTTGAAGCAATGTGAATAATCGTTTACCTAAAATTAAATAACCAACTATTAATAGTAGAAGCCAAAGTAATAAAATACCAACAAAAAAGGCGCCTAGATATTTAGCATAAAGTGTGAATACTTCAAAGCCATGTTTAGCAATTGCGCCTGCTACAGCTCCTAAAACACCTAATGGTGCGGTCCACATGATGTAAGTTACCATTTTTAAAACTACGTGTGCGGTGGAATCTAATAATTTGATGATTGGCTTAGCTTCTTTTTTACTAAAGGCGGCTAATGCAACACCAAACAAAATTGAAAAAATAACAATTTGTAAAATTTCATTTGTTGCAAAGGCTTCAAATAAACTTTTAGGAATAACGTGCTTTACAAACTCTTCTAAAGAGAATTCGTTTGTTTTTTCAACCAATTCTTTAGCTGAATCATTAACTTCTAGTTTGATATTTGTTCCTTTACCTGGAGCGAAAAAGTTAACTAACATCATGCCTAATAATAGAGATACAAGTGAGGCCGAAATAAACCATGCCATGGCTTTTCCGCCTACGCGTCCTACCATTTTCATGTCACCCATTTTGGCAATTCCTACTACTAATGTTGAAAATACTAAAGGCGCAATAATCATTTGTACTAGGCGAATAAAAATAGTCCCAAGTAATTTGATGTTTTTCGAAAAAGTATCAATAGAATCTGGAAATTGATAATGCACAATTGCGCCCAGTCCAACACCAATTATTAAAGAGATAATGATGAGTATAAAAAGTTTGTTGTTTTTCACGGTATGTTGGTTTGTTTTTATTTTAGAGTGTGAAAATAGGTATATTTTTTGAAAAAAGTGCTAATTTTAGCATCGATTTAATGGAAAATCCATCGAAATTAGTTTTTTAATTTTAAAATTATTTTTAATGAAAAAATATATTTTTCTCATTTTCAGCTTAGTAAGTATGAGTTCAAATGCACAAGAAGTTCTAACACCAGAAAAACTTTGGCAGTTAGGTAGAGTTAACCCTGTAGGTATTACTAAGGATGGTAAAAACTTGATTTTTAAAGTTGGGATTCCCAATATTCAAGAAAACAAAATAGTTTCTACGACTTATTCTATTCCCATTAATGGAGGAAAAGCAGTTCCTATTATTTCAGCGGAAGGCTTAGTAATGGATAAAAATGTTTCTAAAGATGGAACAAAAAAACTATTTGATAAAACAGTTAAAGTAGAAAAATTATTAGGTACTGATTTATATCCTGAATTAACTAAAACTTCAGCTCAAGTATATACAGAATTGGATTATCGTCATTGGGATACTTATAATGATGGAACGCACAATCACGTGTTTTATAAAGATTTTGCAACTGGAAAAGAAATTGATATTATGCCAAATGAACCTTTTGATTCGCCGCAAAAACCACATGGTGGTGACGAAGATTATGTTTGGTCACCAGATGGGTCAAAAATAATTTATGTGTGTAAAAAATTAGCAGGCACAGCTTATGCCAAAAGTACCAATACGGATTTGTATGAATATGATTTAGCGACTGGTAAAACAGTAAATTTAACACCTAACAATAAGGGCTATGACACACATCCTATTTTTTCACCGCAAGGCGATTTGTCTTGGTTGCAAATGAAACGAGATGGTTATGAAGCAGATAAAAATGATATTATTGTTCGTCACAAAGGTCTAGATATTAATTTAACGACTTCTTGGGATGGAACGGTTGAAAGTTTTACTTGGTCAGTTGATGGTAAAAAAGTTTATTTTATTGCACCAGTAGGCGGGACCAAACAATTGTTTGAAGTGAATTTCCCTGGATTAACTAAAATTGCAGTTCAAATAGTGCAAGTCACAGATGGAAATTTTGATGTAAATAGTATTATTGGGTTTTCGGGAAATACAATTCTAGTTACTAGAACGGATCATAATCATGCATCAGAAGCTTTTAGTTTTGATTTAAAGAAAAAAACTTGGAGTCAAATAACGCATGTAAATGATGAGGCATATGCTAAAATAGGAATGTGTAAATCGGAAAAAAGATGGGTGACTACTACTGACGGAAAGAAAATGTTGGTTTGGGTGATTTTACCTCCAAATTTTGATAAAACTAAAAAATATCCAACACTATTATATTGTCAAGGAGGACCGCAAAGTGCCTTAACACAATATTATTCATTCCGTTGGAATTTTCAATTGATGGCTTCACAAGGTTATATTGTAGTTGCACCAAATAGACGTGGAATGCCTGGTCATGGTGTAGCTTGGAATGAACAGATTTCAGGAGATTGGGGTGGACAAGTTATGAATGATTATTTAGCTGCTATTGATGATGTTGCGAAAGAACCATATGTAGATAAAAATCGATTGGGAGCAGTTGGTGCTAGTTATGGGGGTTATTCCGTATTTTATTTAGCTGGAATTCATAAAAATCGTTTTAAAACATTTATTTCTCATTGTGGTATTTACAATACTGAAAGCATGTATGGAACGACAGAAGAAGTGTTCTTTACTAATTGGGATGCTGGAGGTGCGTATTGGGAAAAAGACAATAAAGTTGCGCAAAAAACCTATAATGAATTCAATCCTATAAAATTGGTGAATAATTGGAACACCCCGATTATGATTATTCAAGGAGGTAAAGATTATCGTGTGCCAATTGGACAAGGTCAAGAAGCATTTCAAGCAGCTCAACTGAAAGGAATAAAAAGTAAGTTTCTTTTGTTTCCAGATGAAAACCATTGGGTATTAAAACCACAAAATGCCTTAGTATGGCAAGGTGAATTTTTTAAATGGTTGAAAGAGACGCTTTAAAAATGTTTCGGGTTTAAATGTTTCAGGTTTTTAATTTGAAACTTTAAATAAGAAATAATTAACTTGAAACAAAATTTATGCAAACATTTGATATCATTATCATTGGCGGGGGAGCTGCTGGATTTTTTTCTGCTATAAATATTGTGGAAAAAAATCCGAGGTTAAAAGTGGCTATTTTAGAAAGAGGCAAAGAATGCTTGTCGAAAGTTAAAGTTTCAGGTGGTGGACGTTGTAATGTTACGCACGCATGTTTCGTGCCTAATGATTTGGTTAAATTTTATCCCCGTGGAGAAAAAGAATTAAAAGGACCGTTTCATCAGTTTTGTTCTGGTGATACAATTGAGTGGTTTGAAAAACATGGTGTCGAATTAAAAATAGAAGAAGACGGACGCATGTTTCCTATTACAGATTCGTCGCAAACCATTATTGATTGTTTTGAAAAGGCAGTTCATGAATTGGGAATAAAAGTATTTACTTCACAAAGTGTTCAATCTCTTTTTCATGAAGGAAGAGTTTGGAAAGTTGAAACTCAAAAAGAACAATTCCAAGCAGAAAAAATAGTGCTAGCTACAGGTAGTAATCCTAAAATTTGGGAATTGCTTCATCAATTAGGACATACCATAGTTCCTCCGGTTCCTTCTTTGTTTACCTTCAATATTAAAGATGTTCGTATTAAAGATTTAATGGGGGTTTCAACTGAGGTTTTCGTCAAAGTTAAGAATAGTAAACTAGCAGCATCTGGCCCTTTGTTGATTACGCATTGGGGTATGAGTGGACCAGCTATATTGCGACTTTCTGCATGGGGTGCTCGAGAATTATTTGATAAAAATTACCAATTTTCCATTCAAATAAATTGGTTGAAAGACCAGAGTTTTGAAGATGTAATGGAAATGTTGCAGGATTTGAAATTGGAAAATGCTAAGAAAAATATCGATAAATTTTGCCCATTTGCCTTTCCAAAAAGACTTTGGGAAAATATTTTAATTGCGGCTTCAATTACACTAGAAACCAAGTGGGCGGATTTGAATAAAAAGCAATTACAAAAATTAGCTGAAGAACTTACTGTCGCAACTTATCAAGTTAATGGCAAAAGTACTTTTAAGGAAGAATTTGTTACAGCCGGCGGTATTGACTTAAAAGAAATAAACTTCAAAACCATGCAAAGTAAAATTTTACCTCATGTATTCTTTGCGGGAGAAATCTTGAATATAGATGCTATTACAGGGGGTTTTAATTTTCAAAATGCTTGGACAGGCGGATTCATTCTAGCAGAAAATATATAGTTAACGATTTAACCACCAAATGCTCCATGTTAATAAGGACGCAAATGATACCCAAGCCATATAAGGAATTAATAAATAGCCAGATTTTTTATTTAAGAGTTTGAATTTTAAATATGTTTCGTAAATCATTAACAGTAAAAGAAGCACTTCGATTGCTGCTAATAATACATTTTGAAGTCCAAAAAATAAATAAGACCATAAAGCATTTAAGCCCAATTGGATGATGAAAAATTTCAAGGCGTTTTTAACTTCTTTTTCCTTTGAATTTAGTTCATTCCAAACCAAACCAGCGGCAATTCCCATAAAAATGTAAAGGAGTGTCCAAACTGGGGCAAATAGCCAGTTGGGTGGATTGAAAAAGGGTTTTTCTAATGTAGGATACCATGTGGAAATAGAGGATTGTGTTACTTTTCCAGATAAAAAACCAATGACTAAGCAAATGGTGACACAATAAACAATTCGAAGATATTTTTGCATTTAATAGAAATTTTAGTCAAAGATATTTAAAACTTCTGACTTCTGTGCTTATTCTTCTCATTTTCCTTTTCTATCTTTGTCAAAAATTGTAGCTATGTTCACAGAACAAGATTTTATACTTTCCAATTATTCTTCTATTGATAAAGCTTCATTTTCATGGAGTGCTCCAAGTAATATTGCTTTAGTTAAATATTGGGGAAAAAAAGAAGAGGGCGAGCAAGTTCCTGCTAATCCATCCATAAGTTTTACGCTTAATAACTGTAAAACAATTACTTCGGTAGGGGTAGTAAAAAAAGCTGATACATCAAATTTTTCTTTTGATTTATTGTTCGAAGGGCAATCTAAGGAAGAGTTTAAACCTAAAATTCAGAAATTTTTAGAACGAATCGAATTGTATTGTCCATTTTTGAAAGAATATCATATAACTATTGATACTCAAAATACTTTTCCACATAGTTCAGGTATTGCATCGTCTGCTTCAGGAATGGCTGCTTTAGCAATGAATATCATGAGTTTAGAAAAAGCAATAAACCCTGCTATTTCTGAAGATTATTTTTTTGCTAAGTCTTCCTTTTTAGCACGTTTAGGTAGTGGAAGTGCATGTAGAAGCGTTAAGGGGGAAGTTGTAGCTTGGGGAGAAAATAAAACTATTCAAGGGAGTTCTGACTTGTTTGGCGTGGAATTTGATTTGTTACATGAGAATTTTAAGCAGTTTCAAGATACCATTTTATTAGTGGATAAAGGTGAAAAGCAAGTTTCAAGTACGGTTGGGCATAATTTAATGCATGGACATCCTTATGCTGTGCGACGATTTGAGCAGGCTCATGAAAATATTTTTTTGTTAGTTGATATACTAAAAACTGGAGAGATAGAAGCGTTTATCAAAATTGTGGAAAGTGAAGCTTTAACACTTCATGCTATGATGATGACATCTATGCCTTATTTTATTTTAATGAAACCTAATACCTTAGAAATCATTAATAAAATATGGAAGTATAGAAATACAACTAATATACCAATCTGTTTTACCTTAGATGCAGGTGCAAATGTACATGTGTTATATCCTAATGCAGTAAAAGAACAAGTACTGCAATTTATTCAGAGTGAATTGGTTGGCTTTTGTCAAAATGGTCAGTATATTTGCGATGAAATTGGAAATGGTGCAAAAGATTTAAAATAATTTGTATCTTTACTTAAAATAACTGATTACTAAATATTGTAAATTATATACTATAATATGAAAGGACCACTTTTTTATTCTAAAATATTACTTTTTGGAGAATACGGAATTATTCAAGATTCGAAAGGTCTTTCTATTCCTTATAACTTTTATAATGGAGCGCTAAAAACAGATGATAATCCGTCTGAGGAAGCTAAAAAATCTAATGAAAGTTTAGAGAAATTTACTTCACATTTGGAGCAGTTACAAACGGAACAACCTGAATTAGTTACATTCAATTTAGAAGCTTTACAAAACGATGTAAAGGCAGGAATGTATTTCGATTCAAGTATTCCTCAAGGGTATGGAGTGGGAAGTAGTGGTGCTTTAGTGGCTGCTATTTATGATAAATATGCGACCAATAAAATTACAGTATTAGAAAATCTAACTAGAGAGAAATTATTGCAATTAAAGGCCATTTTTTCTCAAATGGAATCTTTTTTTCATGGTAAAAGTTCTGGATTAGATCCGTTAAATTCTTATTTGAGTTTGCCTATCTTAATCAATTCTAAAGATAACATTGAACCAACAGGAATTCCAAGTCAATCTATCTCTGGAAAAGGGGCGGTGTTTTTAATTGATTCAGGAATAGTAGGAGAAACGGCACCTATGGTTAATATTTTTATGGAAAATTTGAAAGACCAAGGCTTCCGTACTATGTTAAAATCCCAATTTATTAAATACACAGATAAATGTGTAGAAAACTTTTTACACGGTGATTTCAAAAATTTATTCCAAAACACAAAAGAATTGTCTAAAGTTGTTTTGAATAATTTCAAACCAATGATACCAGAGCAATTCCATCAAGTATGGCAAAAAGGGATTGATACTAATGATTACTATTTAAAATTATGTGGTTCTGGCGGTGGTGGTTATATTTTAGGCTTTACAGAGGATTTAGAGAAGGCTAAAACAGCATTAAAAGATTACAAATTAGAAGTGGTGTATCAATTTTAAAAACACTTCTTAATAATGTTCAATCGCAAAACAAAATTACTACTCACTAAAATCTTGAGTTTTTTTTCTGTAGTGCGTGGTTATAATATTTTTGTTATAGCTTTAGCTCAATACTTATCTGCTATCTACATTTTAGCTCCAGAAAAAAGAGCACTCGATATATTGCTTGATGGACGTTTATTTGTTTTAGTAATTTCATCCACATTTGCAATTGCATCGGGTTATATAATAAATAACTTTTATGATGCTAAGAAGGATATAATCAATCGACCTAAAAAATCTTATCTAGATCGTTTAGTAAGTCAAAAAACACAATTGCAAGTGTATTTTGTGTTAAATTTTTTAGCTGCACTCTTAGCGTGGTTGATTTCTTGGCGTGCCGCTTTATTTTATTCAACTTATATATTCTTACTTTGGTATTATTCTCATCGATTAAAAAAATATCCTATTATTGGTAATCTAACAGCTGCCTTATTAGTGGTTTTGCCATTTTTCGGAATTCTTTTGTATTTCAAAAATTTTTATCACGTAATCTTTGCTCATGCTGTTTTCTTGTTTTTAATTATTTTGATTCGAGAAATAGTTAAAGATTTAGAGAATATTGAAGGTGATTTAAGTAATGATTACCAAACTATTCCAGTAAAATATGGAGAGAAATTTGCCAAGATTGTCATTACAATTCTATTAATAGGAACCTTGTTTCCTGTGTACTTTTTAGTTGATGTTTATGATGTAGGATATATGGATGTTTACTTTTATATCAGTTATTTGGTGCTTATTGCATTTGTGTTAAAATTATGGAAATCAGAAGGTAAAATTGATTATGTTAAATTACATTTTTTATTAAAGTTAATTTTAATTGCTGGCGTAGTTTGTATTGTTTTGATTAAACCTACTGTAATCGAAAATGGTCAAAAGTTATTCCTGAAATGAAAATAATTGTCTGAAATTCTTTAATTTATGTAAATTCTGAATGCTAAATTCTAAAATCTAAATTTATTCGAGTACTTTTGCACTCTAAAATAAAAATGTAATTATGAGAAAAGCATCAGGAGATAAAAGAAAAGGGAAAGTAACGGAATCAAAGAAACCAACTACTAATCGCCCTTTTTCAAATGACAAAAAGCCTTTTCAAAAGTTTGTGAAGCAAAATGATAAGCCGAAGCTAGCTGTAAAAAAGGAGTCTGATGAGTTACGTTTAAATCGATATATAGCTAATTCAGGTGTTTGTAGCCGAAGAGATGCAGATATTTATATTCAAAGTGGAAATGTAAAAGTGAATGGTGAAGTAATCACTGAAATGGGATATAAAGTAAAGTTAACGGACATTGTTAATTTTGATGGAGTTACTATTACACCTGAAAAGAAGGTGTATATTTTATTGAACAAACCTAAAAATTTTTCAACAGAGAAAAATGATACAGGAGCAAATAATGTTATTAATTTAGTTCGAATGGCAACCTCTTCTAAGATTGAGCCTGTAGGAAGAATGGATAAAACTACCACCGGGTTGTTATTGTTTACTAACGACGCAAATATTGTTACTAAATTTACAGCTCCAAATCAACGTTCTACTAAGTTATATCAAGTGTCATTAGACAAAAATTTAAAATTTGAAGATTTAGAGAAAATTCAAAACGGATTACATATAGACGGACATAAAGTTTTTGTGGAAGAAATCACTTACATTGAAGATCAGCCCAAAAGCGAAGTTGGGGTGAAAATGAAAACAGCTAACATTAAAATTGTTCGAACTCTTTTTGAACAACTCAAGTATGATGTCCTTAAATTAGATCGAGTGATGTTTGCAGGTTTAACAAAGAAAAATCTTCCTAGAGGGAACTGGCGTTTTTTAACAGATCAAGAAATAATTAATTTAAAGAATATATAAT
>NZ_JAGKWP010000013.1 GCF_021151785.1 Flavobacterium sp. | reverse complement strand
CTATAAAATAAAAAAGGAATACATTAATGTATTCCTTTTTTAGTATACGATAAAAGGTAAAAATATTTTATTCTTCCGTTTTTTTAATTTTAAATGTTTTGTTGTTAGCTTCTACTAACGCTTCTATTAATTGAACAGATGATTTTGGTAAATGCATAGGTTCGCTTTTTGTTATAAGCAAATGTCTTTTGTGATGCGTATCTGTTCCAATGAAGTTATAAAACTGCTTATCTAATAATTTCTCTGTTAGTCTTTTTACATCAGCACCATAATAGCCTAAAATAGATAAGGTATTCATTTGAAAGTAAATTTCAAATTCCTTAAACCGTTCAAAAGCACCAGGGGTGTTTTTCCAATATAAGTAGCGCTCAGGATGGGCTAAAATTAGTTTATATCCTTTTAATTTTAGTTTAAATAAGGTTTCCATGATTTGATCATTGGGAGGCGCTAAATAAGAAAACTCAATTAGGAGATAGTTTTTAGAAAGAGGTATAAGCGAGTTGGTTGCTAAAAGATGCTCTAAATGGATATCAGCTAAATATTCGCTGGATACACTTTTTATGAAAGTGTCATTAGATTGTGCTTTGTAGGCAGCGTAGGCAGCTTCAATTTTTTCAAGATCATTATTCCATAATCCAGGATAAGTATGTGGAGTGGTTATGGCTGAAGAAACACCAAGTTCTTGCATCATTTGGCAGAGTAACATGGTTTCCTCAAAGGTTTTAGCTCCATCATCTAAGCCCCATAAAAGATGGCTGTGAATATCAATAAAACCTGACGACCATAAGTCTTTCCAAAATACTTTTTTATTTGAATTCCAAAACATGTTTTAATAAGGTTAGGTAGACAAAAATACAATTTTTATTGAAATGGAAAAGAAACGTACAATTTAATTGAAATTCTTTTTTTAAGTTTGCACCCAAATTCACAAAAAAATCATGTTTAAAATAAAGGCACTACTTATTGGACTTTTGATGGCCAATTTTTCTTTTTCACAATTTAATGTAAATAACTTATCGATTGAAGCAAGTTATGGCTACAATGGAGCTATTCAACCTTATGATAAAAAATTTAATTCCAATTTCTCAGCATTTAATCACGTGGAGTTTGCCGCAAGATATATGTTTACAGAATTCGTGGGAATGAAGTTAGCTTACAAAGCAGATAAATTTGTGAATGATCCGAAAGGTGACATTGGAACACAGTACAATTCATTTGGATTAGGTATAATATACAATGCAGGTAAAAAACTGGGACTTTCTTATTGGACTAGAGATAAATTTGGTTTGCTGGTTCATGCGGATGCAGCTCTTGGATTTGCCAGCTCAATATCTCTTAACGGAAAAACGGAGAAAACGCCTATTATAGGTCTAGGAATTACACCTATGTACAAAATAAATAATAAAGTAGCACTGACAACAGATTTTACATACAACACAAATTTAAAACAATACTATGGGTTTGATGGTTATCCTTTAAGTAGTCAAAAAGGGACACAAAAGGGTAGTTTTTATAATTTTTCAGTTGGTTTAATCTATTATTTAGGTGAAAATAGATACCATTCGGATTGGTATTAATACTAAAAAATAAAAAAAAGTAGTCAAAAGGATAGTACTAGTATACTTTTTGAACAATTAATATATCAAAAATGTTTTTTAATTCACTCTCTTTTGCCGTTTTTTTACCCATTGTATTCCTTTTGTACTGGTTTGTTTTTTCTAGAAACAAATCCACTCAAAATGCAGTATTAATTGCAGCCAGTTATTTTTTTTATGCTTGTTGGGATTGGCGGTTTTTATTTTTACTTTTATTCTCTACTGGTTTAGATTTTGCTAGTGCACTTATGATGGAAAAAGCCAAAGAAACCAACCAAAGAAAATTATGGTTATGGCTTACTATTGGTATTAATCTAGGTTTTTTGGGTGTTTTTAAATACTATGATTTCTTTGCAGCATCTTTTGCAGAAGCGTTACAAACACTAGGATTTCAAGTGCATCCTGTGTTGTTACAACTGGTGCTTCCCGTAGGGATTTCTTTTTACACTTTTCATGGGTTATCTTATGTAATTGATATTTATTACAAACGCATTCAAGCGGAACGTAATTTTGTTGATTATTCGCTTTTTGTTTGTTATTTCCCGTTATTGGTGGCAGGACCTATTGAACGCGCCACGCATTTGTTACCACAAGTAAAACAAAAAAGACATTTTGATTTTAATTTAGCCAAAGAGGGGGTGTATCAAATGATCTGGGGATTGGTCAAGAAAATAGTAATCGCAGATAGTTGTGCCACCTATGCGAATGCTATTTTTGATAATCATGCCTCAATGAACTCTGCTTCATTATTGTTAGGAAGTATGTATTTTGCTTTTCAAATTTATGGAGATTTCTCTGGTTATTCGGATATTGCTTTGGGTACGTCTAAATTATTTGGAATTCAACTACTAAAGAATTTTAACTATCCTTATTTTTCAAGGGATATAGCTGAGTTTTGGCGTCGTTGGCATATTTCACTTTCTTCTTGGTTCCGAGACTATTTATATATTCCGCTTGGTGGAAGTAAAGGAAATAAAGCGCTAAAGGTTAGAAATACATTTATCATTTTTATTGTAAGTGGATTTTGGCATGGAGCCAATTGGACGTTTTTGGTTTGGGGGGCTTTGAATGCCTTTTACTTCTTGCCGCTTTTACTCCGAAACAAAAACAGATCAAATTTAGACGAAATCATACTTAAAAGAGATATAGCTAGTATTAAAGTAATTGGGAATATCATTGGAACCTTTTTATTGACTTGCTTTGCTTGGATTTTCTTCAGAGCCAATTCATTAACGCACGCCTTGGATTACATTAAAAAAATGCTGACCGACGGTCAATTTAGTCTACAATATTTAGCCAATCAGCGATACAGTCAAGAATTAGTAGGCCTACTTCTTATTTTTATTTTAGTGGAATGGTGGAATCGAGCTAAAATAGAACCTTTATCAGGTAAATACAGTACTGTTAAGCTAGCACTGGCCCTTTTGGCTTTGCTTGCTTTTGGAGTATATACTGATTATAAACAATTTATTTATTTTCAATTCTAATGACTAAGTTTATTCGCTTCATAGGAAAAATCATAGTGCTGTTGTTGCTTATTGCTACGGCTCTAGATGGTCTTTATACCTATGTTTTTACTCATGCATTGGGTCGAAACAAAATCGAACAAGTGATGAATGGTCAACCACAACAATTCGATGTAGTCATTCTAGGAACGTCAAGAGCTAATAATCATTTTGTACCTGAACTCTTCGAAAAAAAAGGATATACGACCTTTAATTATGGTATGAGTGGATCCCATCTGCTGGAAACGGCTCTTATGCTTAAGTTGATGTTGCATAAAGGATGGAAAATCAAAAATATTGTTCTTGAAGCAGACTTAAATTTGACCAATGAAAAAAGAGACGAAGGCACGTTTGCTTGGTTCATGCCTTTTTTACATCAATCGGATAGTATCAAAGAGCATATTAAAAATGAAGCGGATTTTATTCCTTTGTATTATGTGCCGTTTTATAGATACAATAAATTTGATGCAAGAATAGGTTTTAGAGCTTGGTATAAAACAGTAATGAATGAACCTACAAATATTTTACACAATAAAGGGTATTATCCATTGGGGGTCAATCCAAGGGCTAAAATGAAAAATGATCTTCGATCATTAAAGCCACTTAAAAATCGCTATTATGAGGAAATTAAAAAGTTGTGTAAAGCGTATCAAATTAACTTAATTGCGGTGACCACTCCGATGTGTTCGGATGTAAAAGGGATGAATTACTTTCAAAAAGTGAAGCAAGCTTATCCCGAAATTTTACCTTATGAACACGTTATTGATGAAGACCGTTATTTTTCTTCATGCGGCCATTTAAATGATGCGGGAGCTAGAAAATTTACTAGTATTTTGTTAAAAACCTTACCGTTAAAAAAGTAAATTTTTTAAGTCAAACGAAGTTTGCGTTTACTGCTTATTGTAATTCGAATCAACCAAAAGAAGTGTAGCGCAATAAAAGGAAATACCACGCTTAGATGGATTTTGTTCAACATGTACAGGCAATATATTCCGGTAAAAGCGATTAGTATTTGCCCTAGAAGAACGGTTTTTTCTAATTGTTTTTTGGAATAAAAATAAACAAAAAGTAAGAAAAGGGGATTGAAGAGTAAAATGTTGTAATTCCAAAGAACTTCTTCGTGTAATGAATAGAGACCAACAACACTAAAAAATACCCCTAATAGGCCAGCTAAAGTAAAATAAGTAACTTGAATCCATTTTCTTTGACTTACAATTAATAGTACCATTAAAGCAAAAAGGGAATAAAAGGAATTGATCCAAGGCAACGAAATTTCTTGAGGAGTAGCGGCAAATAAAGTAACTGTTGGTCGACTAATTGCTGGATTTTGTTCTAATGCTTTTTTTAATTCAAAAGGAAGAAATAAACGGGTTGCTTTTTGATCTACTTTAGTTCCAAAAATAAGTTGAATGCCTAATTTTTGATAGAAATCAGTCATGTATGGAAATAAGATGTCTCGATAGGATAAGTTGTTTTTGGGTTGTTGGATGATTTCACGGCCTAATATTGTATTGATTTTATCTACTACCATAGTGGTACAATTTCGGTCAATAAATTTATAGGTATAAAAGCGTTCCTCGGAGTATAAACTTCGATTCAATTCGTCAAAAAGTTGCTGCTTTTGTGCGGGTTGTAACTTTAACTCTTGTTCATATATAGAACGATTGTCCAATTGATAGCTGTATTCAAAATCAGCAAAGGCATCGCTTGTAATAAAATATTGTAAGTCCCCTTTGATAAAACGCAAGCCAAAATTAGGGGTAGAAAAATCAAAAGCACCATAATTGTAAACTTGATCGAGACCTTTGGTAATATCCTGAATTCGAATGGCAGTATGTCCATACATGGCATAGGTAACAGGAGCAGTACCACAAGTTAAAATGCTCACTCTGGCTTGATCAGATAAGGGCACTTGGCTAAATAAGGAAAGTGAACGAATAAGGGCAAATAAAAAGACTACTTTTTTGAACATGAGGTTTATCTAAAAATACTGAAATCTACTTTTACAGAAAAAATATTAGAATACAAGGCGGCACTTTGATTGCCTAAGTCAGTTAAGGCATAATCGACTTGAATACCTTTGTATTTAAATCCAATACCAATATTAGGTTGGAAACTTAATTTACTTGTGTTGTCAATTTGTGTAATTTGTTGAAAATTCCCTACACCAGCACGTAAAAAGGCTAAATCAATATAACCAAATTCAAATCCAACAGCAGGATCAATACTTACAGCTCGAGTAGAAATCAAATCGTTGGTTTGAGCAAATTGCATATTTAAATTGGTAGCAGCTACTAAGGTATAATCATAATGAAACTCAAACTTTTTTGAAATACCTAATTGGGCTTTAGGTAAGGTAATTTCAGTAGTTTCGGGAAGTTCTTGGTTTTCACCGGGTACTGCATTTTTGATTTTCTCAAAAGCTTCTTCATTAATAGTCCAAGTATTGTAGGTCGTAGTAATATCACGAAGCATTAAACCAAATTTCCAGTCGTCTTTTGTTTCAAATTGCGCTCCTAAATCAAAACCAAATCCCCAAGAAGTAGCAAAATCTCCAATAATTCTGCGAATAACCTTAGCGTTTACTCCATAATTAAAACCCTCTAATGGTAAAGCTCTCGCATAGGAAAACGTAAAGGCATAATCAGCTGTTGAGAAAAGGGAAATGCGGTTGTAATCAATATTGCCTTGGCTGTCAATTAATTGTGTAGTGTTTAAAATGTCATCCACCCCAAAACGGATTAAGGAAATTCCCCAAGCACTTTTACTATCAATAGGCATAGCAAAAGCGGCATAGTCATATTGTGCAATATTAGCAAAATAACTAGCATGCATTAAACTCAATTGCTTGTCTTCTAATTTCAATAGACCAGCGGGATTCCAATATCCAGAATTGACATCGGCAGTTTGAGCAGTCACGGCATTACTCATTCCTAATGCCGCAGCATCAACTCCAATATTCATGAATTCATTAGAATATTTTCTAATGGTCTGGCTTTGGCTTATCCAACTAAAAAAGGTAAGTAATACTAATAGGCTCTTTTTCACAGCTTGATTTTCTTCTTCGTACAAATATCATAAATTCTTATCTATTAAACTCCATTTCTTGCATTTTATTGTTTACATTTGTTTTTTAAAATGCAATTTATTTCTAAAATGAGTATTAAAAAACACCTTCCAAACGCTTTAACTTTATTAAATTTATTTGCTGGTTTGTGCGCGTTAATCCACGCCTTTAACGGTAATTATGCTGAAGCTTTTTCTTTAGTTTGTCTAGGTATATTTTTTGATTTTTGGGATGGTTTTTTAGCCAGAGCTTTAGAGGCTCAAAGTCCTATCGGTTTGCAATTGGATTCCCTAGCCGATATGGTAACTAGTGGTGTAGTACCTGGATTAATCATTTACAAAATGTTAAGTGATATTCAAGAAAATCAAGCGCAATACACCTTAACAGAAGAGACATATTACATGGGAGTGGTGCCTTATTTAGGTTTTTTAATCACGCTAGGTTCTTGTTATCGTTTGGCTAATTTCAATGTTGATGAAAGACAAACAGATTCCTTTATTGGACTTCCTACACCTGCCAATGCTTTGTGGATTTGTTCTTTACCTATTATTTTAGAAGAAACCGGCGGAAATGGATTTATTTTTGAATTTTTATCCAACCCATTTGTTTTAGTTATTGCAGCTTTACTAAGTACCTTTCTTTTAAATGCAGAGATACCTTTGTTTTCTTTAAAAATGAAATCATTTACATGGGAAAAAAGTAAAATTCAAATAGTATTTTTAAGTTTGGCTGTGGTAATGCTTGCTATTTTACAGTTTTTAGCCATTCCATTAATTATATTGATGTATGTTTTAGTATCTGTTGTAAATAATAAATTCTTGTCTAAAGGTTAATGGCTGCAGCTACCAGAAGAAGATATTCTGTTAAAAAGAAAAAATCAAATTCAATAGTAGGTCCAACTTCCATAAAATGGATGGTTGGGCTTTTTTTAGTGCTTTTAGGAATAATTATCATTAATCAAAGTAAAGACTATCTTTTATACTATTTTGGTTTTAAATCTAAACATTCTCAATTAACAGCAACAGAAAGAAAAATAGAAGATGAGCGAATCAAAGGTATTGTTGCAACTCATGCAGATAAAATTTTTGGTATTGATGTTTCACAATATCAAGGTGATATCGATTGGGAAAAGGTAGAAGCTAAGGACGAATTGTTTGAAATAAAATTTGTTATGGTTCGGGCGACGGCTGGTCGTTCTAAAAGAGATGCTAAATTTAAAGAAAACTGGTTGGCTTTAACCCAAACGCCTTATATTCAGGGAGCTTATCATTATTATCGACCTGATGAAAATTCAACAGAGCAAGCGCAAAATTTTATACAAACAGTACACTTAAGAAAAGGGCAATTGCCTCCCATTTTAGATATAGAAAAAATGCCTAAAGGACAGTCTATGGCTCGTTTAAAAGAAGGGTTGCAAAATTGGCTAACACTTGTGGAGCAACACTATGGTGTTAAACCTATTCTTTATTCTGGTGAAAAATATTATGAGGATTTCTTAAAGGAAGATTTTCCAGAGTATGAATTTTGGATAGCGAATTACAATCCATGGAAAGAAAATATCGAGCCTCATTACTTGTTTTGGCAATTCTCGGAAAAAGCAGCCGTATTGGGAGTTGATGAACTCGTAGATGTAAATGTTTTTAATGGAAATTTAGACCAACTTAAAAAAGTCTGCTTGCAAAAGAGCAGCTTAAAATAATTGTTTTCTATATACAAAAACCAATAGAACTCCTACTAAAATTAAAAAAGCAACTATCGATTTCGGATTGGCAAAATTAACGGTCCATCCAGCCCATTTAACTCTTTTTGGTGGAAATAGGCGTTCGTCTTCTGGATTGTAATAAAAGAGCCCTAGTTTCCAATTACTTGGGTCTTTGTGCCATTGTTCTAGTTGTTCTTCTGTTGGATTTTTCATGCCTTTGTCAATTATACTTTTTTAGGAGCATTGAAATCAATTTTTGTTCTTCTCAATTCAAAATTTTGCCCCAAATACACTTTTCTAACCATTTCATCAGCAGCTAATTCTTCAGGAACTCCCGCTTTTAAAATACCTCCTTCAAACATTAGATAGGTTTTGTCAGTAATGGCTAATGTTTCTTGTACGTTATGATCCGTAATCAGGATACCAATGTTTTTGTTTTTAAGTTGTGCTACGATTCGTTGGATGTCTTCAACAGCAACAGGATCGACACCAGCAAAAGGTTCATCTAGTAGAATGAATTTGGGATCAGTGGCTAAACATCGGGCAATTTCAGTACGTCTTCTTTCCCCACCTGAAAGTAAATCTCCTCGGTTAGTTCGAATGTGACCTAACGAAAATTCTTCAATCAAACTTTCCATCTTTGCTTCTTGTTCTTGCTTAGATAAATTGGTCAATTGTAATACAGACATAATATTGTCTTCAATACTTAATTTTCGAAACACAGAAGCCTCTTGAGCTAAATAACCAATGCCATGTTGTGCCCGTTTATACATGGGAAAATCGGTTATATTAGTGTCATCTAAATAAATGTTACCACTGTTAGGCTTTACCAATCCCACAATCATATAAAAAGAAGTAGTTTTACCGGCTCCATTTGGGCCTAATAAGCCCACAATTTCGCCCTGATTTACTTCTACCGAAATCCCTTTTACTACAGTTCTTTTTTTGTAGGTCTTGATTAAATTCTCTGCTCTTAATTTCATTTTATTAAAGTGTCAATTTTCAATTGGTCAACAAGGCAATATTTTTCAATTTTTTTGGTAAAAATATTAAAATAAGTTGAAGTTGAAATTTTTTTTAAGGTTGGGATGTGTTTAAAATGGGCGCATCAACAAATGATTAGTGCGTCTCATTTTCCAAAGCTTCCCAGAATTCATAAGCTCTTCGCAAGTGAGGAATAACAATCGTTCCACCTACAAGAGTAGCAATACTCATTGTTTCCATCATTTCGGCTTTTGAAACCCCATTTTTGTAGGCTGTTTCTAAGTGGTATTTGATGCAATCATCGCAGCGTAAAACAGTTGAAGCTACCAAACCAAGTAATTCTTTTGTTTTTACATCTAATGCCCCTTCCATGTAAGCATTGGTATCTAAATTGAATATCCTCTTTATGACTTTGTTGTCGTCTGCTAATAATTTTTCGTTCATTTTTGAACGGTATTCATTAAATTCTTTTACTAAATCACTCATAGCTATTTTGTGTTAATTTCTTTTTTTTGTACCGCTGCACTAATAAAAATACTGATTTCATATAGAATAACCAATGGAATGGTTACAATAACTTGACTAATAACATCAGGAGGAGTTACGATGGCAGCCAAAATTAAAATAATTACCAAAGCCCATTTACGGTATTCTCGTAAAAAGGCAGGACTTACAATCCCTAATGTAGATAGGAAATAAATGATGATAGGTAATTCAAATACCAATCCTGTGGCTAGTGAGGTTGTTTTTACTGTACCAATGTAAGAATTGACATTAATGTCGTTCTTTATAAAAGAGGAAACACTAAAACTTGATAGAAAGTTTAAAGACAATGGCGTCAAAACAAAATAACCAAATCCAACACCCAAGAAAAATAGAAGAGAGGAAATGACAATAAATTTAATAGCATTTTTTCTTTCTTTTTTATACAAGGCAGGGCTTATGAAATTCCAAAATTGTAACAGAATATAAGGAAAACTGATGATTAAACCAGCCGTAATACAAGTCCATACCATTAGGGAGAGTTGGCCTTCAATTTCGGTATTTTGTACTGAGAAGTTCAAGGAGGTGTTACAAAAACTTCGGTCTAAATTGTATTTTTGAGCCAATTCACAGAAAAATTCATACGTAACAAATTTTCCGCTCATGGGGCCGAATAAAATTTCGTTAAAAATAAAATCACTGAAATAGCCTGCAATACAAGCTCCAATTAAAATTCCCGCCGAACATCTGACTAATAACCATCTGAATTCTTCCAAATGATCAAGGAAAGACATTTCGTTTACATTCTTTTTTTGTTTTGCCATGGGTTTAAACAATTCCTTCTTTTAAAATGTCGTGTAAATGTAGAATACCTTTGTATTCTTCGTGGTCTAATACCACTAATTGTGTTATTTTGTTGTTTTCTAGTATGTCTAACGCTTCTGCCACCAATAAAGAAGAAGCGATGTGTTTTGGATTTTTTGTCATGATATCTTTCGCAGTAATACCCGCAATCGAATCTCTATCGTTTAACATTCTTCTGATGTCTCCATCAGTAATGATACCAATAACTTTGTTGTTTTCTACTACTGCGGTAACCCCGAGTCTTTTCTCGGATATTTCCATGATTACTTTTTTGATGCTAGCTTCTGGATTCACTTGTGGAGCATGAGAAGTGTCAAGCATATCTTTTACTCGAAGTAATAATTTTTTTCCCAATGCGCCACCAGGATGGTATTTAGCAAAATCTTCACTTTTAAAATTTCTTAATTCCATCAAACAAATAGCTAAGGCATCTCCTAATACAAGTTGTGCTGTAGTGCTGTTTGTTGGTGCTAAACCATTAGGACAAGATTCACTTTCTACATAGGCTAAAAGAACCAAATCGGATTCTTGCGCTAGAAAAGATTGTTCATTAGCGGTCATCCCAATTAAAGTATTGCCAAAACTTTTTATAATGGGAGCTAAAACTTTTATTTCAGGACTGTTGCCGCTTTTTGAAATGCAGATAACAATATCTCCTGGTTGAACCATACCTAAATCACCATGAATCGCTTCTGCGGCATGTAAGAACATTGAAGGTGTGCCTGTAGAGTTAAGTGTTGCTACTATTTTTTGAGCAATAATAGCACTTTTTCCAATTCCAGTTACGATTACTCGACCTTTACCTTGGTAAATAAGTTCTACGGTTTTTGTGAAATCTTCATTAATATAGTTGGTTAATTTGGCTATACTTTCACTTTGCGAAAGGATGGCTTTTTTAGCATTGAGTTGTATGGTTTCAGTTGTGTTCAAAATTCAATTAATTAAATTTTTATTTTTCAAGAATAGTAGTATCTTTATGTTTGCAAATTTAGGTAAAACAAACAAAAAATATTGAAATAAATTTGTTAATAAAATCTAGCATTTTTTTACATGAAAGAACTCAAGATTGATTTGTATAAAGAATTAAAAAAATACTTCGGATTTACCCAATTCAAAGGGTTGCAAGAACAGGTTGTTACAAGTATCATATCAGGTCATAATACATTTGTTATTATGCCAACAGGTGGTGGTAAATCATTATGTTACCAATTACCAGCATTGGTGTTAGAAGGAACGGCTATTGTCGTTTCTCCATTAATCGCTTTAATGAAAAATCAGGTGGATGCCATACGAAGTTTAGGTTCTGAAATAGGGGTAGCGCACGTGCTAAACTCGTCTCTTACTAAAACTGAAGTAAATCAGGTTAAAGCGGATATACTTTCGGGTAAAACCAAATTATTGTATGTAGCCCCTGAATCGTTAACCAAAGAGGAATATATTCAATTTTTAAATGAAGTAAAACTTTCTTTTGTTGCTATTGATGAGGCGCACTGTATTTCTGAATGGGGTCATGATTTTAGACCTGAATATAGAAATCTTAGAAATATCATTCGCTTATTAGGGGATATTCCTATCATTGGATTAACAGCTACGGCTACACCAAAGGTTCAAGAAGATATTTTGAAAAACTTAGATATGTCAGATGCTCATGTATATAAAGCATCATTTAATCGTCCGAACTTGTATTATGAAATTCGCCCGAAAACCAAAAATGTAGAGGCTGATATCATTCGATTTATCAAGCAACATAAAGGCAAATCAGGTGTAATTTACTGTTTAAGTCGAAAAAAAGTAGAAGAGATTGCACAAGTATTACAAGTAAATGGTATTTCAGCCGTTCCTTATCACGCAGGTTTGGATGCTAAGACACGAGCTAAACACCAGGATATGTTTTTGATGGAAGATGTAGAAGTAGTTGTAGCAACCATTGCTTTTGGAATGGGAATTGACAAACCTGATGTGCGATTTGTTATTCACCACGACATTCCTAAATCACTTGAAAGTTATTATCAAGAAACGGGTCGAGCAGGTCGTGATGGAGGTGAAGGGCATTGTTTGGCGTATTATTCATATAAAGATATTGAGAAATTAGAAAAGTTTATGGCTGGGAAACCAGTAGCTGAACAAGAAATCGGTTATGCTTTGTTACAAGAAGTAGTAGCTTATGCAGAAACTTCTATGTCAAGACGTAAATATCTATTACATTATTTTGGTGAAGAGTTTGATGAAGTCAACGGGGAAGGGGCCGACATGGACGATAATGTTAGAAATCCTAAGAAAAAAGTTGAAGCCAAGGAAGAAGTAGTTACTTTGTTAGAAGTTGTTCGAGATACAAAAGAATTATTTAAACCTAAAGAAGTGATTTTGGCATTAGTTGGTAAGATTAATGCGATTATTAAAGCTCAAAAAATAGATACTCTCCCTTGTTTTGGTTCTGGTTCTGCTCATGATGAAAAGTATTGGATGGCTTTGATTAGACAAGTTTTAGTTGCAGGCTTAATCACTAAAGATATTGAAAGTTATGGGGTACTAAAATTGTCTTCTAGTGGAGAGGCTTTTATAGCTAAACCTTATTCATTCTTAATGACGGAAGATCATGAATATAGTGAAGAAGAAGATGATGCAATTGTAGCCGCATCAAAATCAACAGGTACTGCAGACGAAGCTTTGATGGCTATGTTAAAGGATTTACGTAAGAAAGAAGCTAAAAAACATGGAGTACCTCCTTTTGTTGTTTTTCAAGATCCGTCTTTAGAAGATATGTCATTGAAGTATCCTATCACTATTGATGAATTAAGTAATGTGCACGGAGTAGGAGAGGGTAAAGCTAAAAAATATGGTAAACCATTTATCGAATTAATTGAAAGGTATGTAGCTGATAACGATATTATTCGTCCTGATGATTTGGTTGTAAAATCAACAGGCGCTAATTCAAGTTTGAAGTTATACATCATACAAAATGTAGATCGAAAATTAGCGTTGGATGATATTGCTTCAGCTAAAGGATTGAGTATGGATGATTTGTTAAAAGAAATGGAACAAATTGTTTATTCTGGAACCAAATTAAACATTAACTATTGGATTGATGACATCTTAGATGAAGACCAACAAGAAGAAATACATGACTATTTCATGGATTCAGAAACCGATCGAATTGAAGATGCACTAAAAGAATTCGATGGCGATTACGATACAGAAGAATTACGATTAATGCGTATAAAATTTATCAGTGAAGTAGCAAATTAGAACGCTATTTCTTAGCCATATAAAACCGACTTTGTTTAACTTTTGTTTACAAAATCGGTTTTTTTTGTTTTTTATTTGTGCTATCATTCTCTTAATTAGTGAGTTATTGTTGTTTTAATCGGTTTTATCTGATTCAACAAAAGATAAATATCTATTAAAAATTGCAACATATCCTAATATGTTTATTTGTTCTTTTAAATTTGAATAAACAAAACTATTAAATTCAAAATATGAATGTTTAGGATAGAAAATCAATAGTAAAAAATGTTCCCAACTTAAATTAATTTTGGTTTGTGTTTCTCTAAAAAGAACTATTCCTCTCTCGGAGTAGTTCTTTTTTTATTCGAAATAAGTGCCACGATGTGGTTTAAGAATATCTCGGAATGTAATCATGTCTTTTTCTTCAACGACCAAATAAGCAATAGCATATAGGTCATTTAGAATTTCAAACCCAGTAATTTGAAGAGGATAGTTCTCGGCTATAATAAATTCTTTCAAATGAATTTCATGATGTTCGGCAGTTTTAGCAGCGGCTGCTCCTCTAAAATCCCAAATTAGTTTTATTTTCTGACTCATTATAAAAAGGTTTTTTATATTTTTGAATGCAATCAATTCATGTTAACCACGCTACAAAATTACTGTTAAAATGAGGTATATCCTATTTAAATTCATTTTCCTTTTTTCTTTACTTTCTTTTGGACAAAATTCGTCATTTGAAATTACCTATCAGAGAAGTTCAAACGGTAAAATACTAGAGAATCAAGATGTAATCAAAGTGTTAGCTACTTCAGCTCAAGTGCTTGTTTCATCTGAAAAAATTCAAAACAAACAAGCATCATTTCCTTATGAAGTGACTTTAATGGATACGGCTAATTTAAGTTTTTACCAAATAGCTTCTTTGTCTGATACCAATGTAGTGTGTTATGAAGATAAAGAGACCATAAAAAAGCAACAATTAGAATTGCTTTCTGAGACTAAAAAAATATTAGGTTATACCTGTAAAAAAGCGAAAACCATTATTAATTCTAATACCATAGAACTTTGGTATACTAATGAAATTCCTGTAAAAGTGAGTCCATCTACATTAGGCATTCATTTAGGTGCTGTACTTGAAATAACAAGAAATGGAAATGCCAGTACACTAGCCATCAAGGTTGAAAAAAAGAAAAAGAAATTAAGCTTGCCAACTATTCCAAAATCTCAAGTTGATGTATTGACGTATAAAGATTTACTATGGAAAAGCCGATTTACAACTATTCCTGTTTTTAAAGATGAAGTGATCAATTTTTCTACAGATGTCGTTTCTAATGACTCTATAGTAAAAGCTGTGAACGGAACAATTGCATTACGTAAAATTAAGATTCCACAAGCGGCAAAAAAACAATTGGCTTTTGTAGAATTAGTTGAACAATCTAACGGTGATGCTTATGATAGAACGGGTTCTGTTTTTATTATTCCTGCTTACACTACAAAACAAACTTTTTTGAGTGGTTTAGAAAAAGGTAAAGACGTACTTCCTATTTATGAAAATGGGAATGGGAAAAAATACCAAGGGGTTATTGCAACATCAACCTACGAACCTTTATTAGAATTAATGCGTTTTTTTACACCTTTTGGGATACAAAAATACAATCATATTCAACTAAAAGATAAGACCTGGGAAGAGCAAGTAATGTATCGTCAAGAAATTACAGATGTACTCCAAAGTTTTGCAAGTCAGGAAGTATGGATTGGAGTATTTATTGGAAATTATGATAAAGGTGGTCATAAGGTTTCAATGCAGATAACGTTACACCCTGAAGAAAGGTCTTCTAAAAAGAAGATTTGTATTCCTTTGTTTAATACGACTAATGTCATGGAAATGGGAGGGCAAGAATATGGGACAATGTTTAATGTGCCTCAAGGTTTAGAGATGCAATTTAAATTAGATCAACCAATTAAAAAGGCAAAGATTCGCTACATAACTACTGGTCATGGAGGATGGGAAAATGGAGATGAATTTGTGCCAAAGAAAAACACATTGTTTTTAAACGGAAAAGAAGTGTTTCAATTTACACCTTGGCGAGAAGATTGTGGATCGTACCGTTTGTATAATCCTGCTTCGGGTAATTTTTCAAACGGGTTGTCTTCTTCGGATTATAGTCGTGCCAATTGGTGCCCAGGGATGGTGACTTCACCGACTTATATTGAGTTAGGAGATTTATCAGAAGGAAGCTATACCATTCGTGTTCAAATTCCACAAGGTCAACCTGAAGGAGGGAGTTTCAGTGCTTGGAATGTGTCTGGAGTTTTGATTGGGGAATAGAAGTTCAGGCTTCATTTCTGTTAACCAACAATTTTACTTATTTTTGCGTATTAAATTAGATGTAAATGCCGCAAGAATTACTTGTTCAAGTTTCACCCGAAGTTGCCCATCATGAGGAGCAATTGTATCCTCATATTGCTAAATTAATTCAAGTTCCAACTCAAGATATTCAAAAAATTGTAGTTTTAAAACGTTCCATTGATGCCCGTCAACGGACGATTAAATTTAATTTAAAATTACAAATATTTTTAAAAGGAGAACCTTTGGTGTCTTCAAAAATAGAATTACCTAATTATCCAAATGTTGAACATGCCCCTGAAGTGATTGTTGTTGGCGCTGGTCCAGCTGGACTTTTCGCAGCTTTACAATTAATTGAATTGGGGTTGAAGCCAATTGTACTTGAAAGAGGAAAAGAGGTGCGTGGAAGACGTCGCGATTTAAAAGCCATAAATAGAGATGGAATTGTAAATGAGGATTCAAATTATTGTTTTGGCGAAGGAGGTGCTGGTACTTATTCTGACGGAAAATTATATACGCGTTCAAAAAAGCGAGGGGATATTGATCGAATTTTGCAATTATTAGTTGCTTTTGGAGCTACTCCTGAAATAATGGTAGAAGCTCATCCTCATATCGGGACCAATAAGCTGCCTCAAATTATTCAAGACATAAGAGAGAAAATTATTGAGCATGGCGGTAAGGTATTGTTTGAAACTCGTGTGACCGATATATTGATTAGAAATAATGAGGTTCAGGGTGTTCAAGTGCAAGATGGTGCTACAATTGAAGCAAAAAAAATACTACTAGCTACCGGACATTCAGCACGTGATATTTTTGAGTTATTGCATCAAAAACAAGTTTATATTGAAGCCAAACCTTTTGCTTTAGGTGTTCGTGCAGAGCATCCGCAAGCGTTGATAGATCGTATTCAGTATTCTTGTGATTTTAGAGGAGAGTATTTACCCCCAGCTCCATATAGTATCGTAAAACAAGTAAATGGACGAGGCATGTATTCATTTTGTATGTGTCCCGGCGGTGTAATTGCCCCTTGTGCAACCGCTGAAGGAGAAGTGGTTACCAACGGTTGGTCACCTTCAAAAAGAGATCAAGTAACAGCTAATTCTGGAATTGTAGTAGAATTGCGATTAGAAGATTTTAAGCCATTTGCTAAATTCGGGCCTTTAGCTGGGATGCATTTCCAAAAAGACATTGAGCAACGTGCATGGCGATTAGCGGGGCAAACTCAACAAGTACCTGCTCAACGAATGGTTGATTTTTCGCAATCTAAAACGTCTACAACTATACCAAAAACTTCCTATGTTCCAGGAACTCAAAGTATAGAGTTGGGCGAAGTGTTTCCTGGATTTTTAACACAAACTATGCGTGAAGGATTTGTTCAATTTGGTAAATCTATGAAGGGGTATTTTACAAATGAAGCTATATTGCATGCGCCAGAAAGTAGAACTTCTTCTCCTGTTCGCATTCCAAGAGATCCTATTTCACTAGAACATGTACAAATAAAAGGATTATATCCTTGTGGTGAAGGGGCAGGTTTTGCAGGAGGTATCATTTCGGCAGCCATTGATGGTGAAAAATGCGCATTGAAAATTGCTCAATCCTTACAACAATCAATTTGATCATGTTACACGGCACACAAATTCGTTTACGAGCGTTAGAACCTGAAGATTTGGAATTTTTATATCGAATGGAAAATGATTTTTCTGTTTGGGAGATAAGTAATACACAAACGCCTTACAGTAAATGGGTTTTACGTCAATATCTAGAAAATGCACATCAAGATATTTATGAAGCAAAACAATTGCGATTAGCTGTTGTTTCTATAGATCAAGAACGTCTAGTGGGTTTAATAGATTTGTTTGATTTTGATTTTAAAAACAGTAGAGCAGGTGTAGGTATTTTGCTTGAGGAATCGAGTAGAGGTAAAGGATTAGGTGCTGAGGTGTTAACACTTTTAATAGATTATGCTTTTTCACATTTACAATTACATCAACTTTATGCAAATATTAGCATTTCAAACGAAGCTAGTACCAAGCTTTTTACTAAATTTGGCTTCCAAAAAATAGGAATAAAAAAAGACTGGAATAAAATTAATGGTCAGTTTGTTGATGAAGTTTTATTTCAATTAATACACAATTCATAAAAAATGAAAAAAATAATTATTAAAATTGTTGTTGGTGTTTTATTAGTAGGTGTTTTGTTAGGAGGTTACTTAATAAACAAAATCTTTACAAGTAATACAAAGTTTGATCAAGAAGAGGTTTATGTATATATACCAACAGGTTCAAATTATGAGGCAGTAAAAAAAATTATAGCTCCTTATGTTGAAAATTTAGATAAAGTAGACTGGGTTGCAAGTAAGCGTGGTTATACGGAAAACGTGAAGTCAGGTAAGTTTTTACTGAAGAAGGGAATGAGTAGCTTTTCTATTGTTCGTTCCTTACGTTTACCTGTACCTGTTAAATTAGCGTTCAATAACCAAGAGAGTGTAGATAAGTTGTTTGAACGTATTGCATCTCAGGTAGAGCCTAGTGTTGCAGAGTTGAAAGCGGTATTTGAAAATGAAGTTTTTTTAAAAGAACATCAATTAACTAAAGAAACGTTACTAACTTATTTCATACCTAATACTTATGAGTTTTACTGGGATGTTAGTGCAGAGGATTTGGCTAAAAAGTTTGAGAAAGAATACCAACGTTTTTGGTCTAATGGAAGAGCGGAGAAAGCAAAAGGACTAAATATGACGCCTGCTGAGGTATATACTTTAGCTTCTATTGTGCACAAAGAAACGGCACAAGCTGCTGAACGACCAAGAGTAGCGGGAGTGTATTTAAACCGTTTGAAAGCGAATATGCCTTTGCAAGCGGATCCTACTGTTATTTATGCAGTTAAAAGAGAATCAGGTGATTGGAATCAACAAATTAAAGTTGTAACTTTCAATGACTTAAAGGTGAATTCACCTTACAATACGTATCGTATCAAAGGTTTGCCACCAGGTCCAATTTTTATGCCAGATGTAAGTGCCATTGACGCTGTTTTAAATCCAGAGAAACATAATTATTTGTATTTCTGTGCTAGTGTAGAAAAATTTGGATACCATGAATTTGCTGCTTCGTATGAAGAACATTTAGTTATCGCTAAAAAATATTCTGAGTGGGTATCTAAGCAAGGGTACAAAAGATAAATCCACCACAAAAAAGTTTTTTTAATCCGCATTCCATTATTGAATGCGGATTTTTTTATACACAAGTTGTTAATATAAGTAGCTGATAGTCCGCTGTTTTTGATAGATAAAGAAGTGCTGTCAAAAGTATTAAGAAATTATTAACGTGTTGATTTTCAAGGTTAAATATTTTTTTGTATATTTGCCACGCTAATTCAAATGGTGGTTTTCTATTTTCTACACGTTTTAGAAAAGAAAATTTTTAGTGAATTTTTCACCCATTTGAGAAATTTTATTACATGAGAAAAGATATCATTGCTTTTGGGGTAACATTGGCTTTGTTAGTAGTGGTTAGTTCTGGTTTCAGAGCTTTTGACCGAGCTACTATTGAAAGTTTTCACTTAGCTGATAATGAGGTTTATCATTATTATGTTCCTTCAAAAGATGAATCTGAACGTATCAATGTTGCTGTTCCTTATACAGGAAAAACATTTGTCGGATTCAAGCAAGCATTAGCAATTAAAGAATCAGCAGGATTGTATGATTTAGTTAATGCTTACGGCTACATGGGTAAGTACCAATTTGGAAGAAGTACGTTACGGAATGTAGGTGTCCACGATTTTAAATCGTTTCTAAGCAATCCCGTGTTACAAGAAAAGGCTTTTGAAGCACTTTTAAGTATTAACAAATGGGAATTGAGAAAAGAAATTAAAAAGTATTCTGGTAAAATTATTGCTGGGATAGAAATTACAGAATCAGGTTTATTGGCAGCAGCTCACTTAGGAGGTGCTAGTTCTGTAAAATCTTTTTTAAGAACCAAAGGAAGAAATGGTTTTAGAGATGGATTTGGTACTTCTATTCGAACGTATTTAAAACGTTTTAAAGGTTTTGATACCTCGACTATTGAGGCTAATCCGTTTGCTAAAATTTAATCTTTTTGGATAACAAAAATACAAGGTCGGTTGTGTAAATCGACCTTGCATTTTTTCCAGTCATTTACTGTTTTTGTTTTTATAAACTCTGTAGTTAGGGTAATATCACAAGCAATACATAGTTTTGTGTTGCTATTCAGTGTGTTTAAAATATCTTCTAGAAATTTATTATTTCTATAAGGTGTTTCCATAAATAATTGGGCTTGATTCTTTTCAGAAGACCATTTTTCTAGATTTTTTAACGCTATTTTTTTATCATTTTTATCAATGGGTAAATAGCCATTAAAAGCAAAGCTCTGTCCATTCATGCCGCTTCCCATTAAGGCTAGTAGAATGGAACTTGGTCCAACTAGAGGAATAACAGAAATGTTTTTTTTGTGAGCTAAATCTACTATTACGGCACCTGGATCAGCAATGCCTGGACAACCAGCTTCACTTATGATTCCCATATTTTTGCCTTCAAGTAAGGGGTGAATCATTTCTTTAATATCTTCTGATTGGGTGTGCTTATTTAGTTCAAAAAGAATTAAATCAGCTTGTTTCTTTTCAGGAGCAATACTTTTAATAAATTTTCGAGCTGATTTACTGTGTTCAACAATAAAATAATCCAATTGTTCAATGCAGGCTTTAACCTGATTAGGTAAAACATCCATTGGATTCATCTCTATTTCTCCAGGGTTAGATAAAGTACAAGGAATTAAAAATAACTTGCCAGAAGAAAGTTGCGTTGACATGATTTTACTATTTCTGCAAAAGTACTAAAAAAAAATCCCACCGAAGTGAGACTTTTATGAATTAATTTTTTGAACAATATGGTTACAAGCGTCATCTAGCATTTTAAAAACCTCTTCAAAGCCGTTCAGTTCACCATAATACGGATCAGGAACTTCGAGGTTTTGTCCTGGGTTTGATTCATTTAAAATGAGTTGAACTTTAGATTTCGCCCTTTCATTAGGCGCTATGGCTAAGACGTTCTTGTAATTATTTTTATCCATTACATAAATGAAGTCGAAAGTTTCAAAATCACTTGTTTGAATTTGTCTACATCTTTGACTACTAATGTCAATTCCGTGCTTTTTTGCAGTGACTATTGATCTTTTGTCAGGCGCTTCTCCTACATGATAGTTAGCAGTTCCAGCACTGTCAACACGGCAAATTTTAGGGTCTATTTTGTTTTGTAAAATACCTTCTGCTAAAGGAGAACGACAAATGTTTCCTAAGCATACCATTAATACTCGAATAGGCATTACACACTTAGTTTTTTGTTGATATCGTCAACGAATTTTCTAAATTGTTTGTCAGTAGTAACTAAATTATCAACTGTTTTACAAGCATGTAATACAGTAGCATGATCCCTGTCTCCAATTTGGTTTCCGATATTAGATAAAGAAGCTTTGGTATATTTTTTTGCAAAAAACATAGCTAATTGTCTCGCTTGAACGATATGACGTTTTCTAGTTTTCGATTTTAGCGTCTCTGTATCAATTTGGAAATAGTCAGATACCACTTTTTGAATGTAATCAATTGAAATTTCACGTTTGATATTCTTGACAAATTTTTCAACGACTTGTTTAGCTAAGTCAATAGTAACTTCTCTCTTGTTGAATGAAGATTGTGCTATTAATGAAATAATGGCACCTTCTAATTCACGAACATTAGACTTGATGTGTTTTGCAACATATTCAACTATTTCATCAGGCATAACAACGCCATCTCTATATAAAATATTTTTTAAGATAGAAATTCTTGTTTCATAATCAGGCTGATGTAATTCGGCTGACAATCCCCATTTGAAGCGAGATAATAAACGCTGCTCAATATCTTGCATGTCTACAGGTGCCTTGTCTGAAGTTAAAATTACTTGTTTGCCATTTTGGTGCAAATAATTGAAAATATGGAAGAAAACATCTTGTGTTCCAGCTTTTCCAGATAAAAATTGAACATCGTCAATAATTAAAACGTCAATTAGTTGGTAGAAATGAATAAAATCGTTTCTTGTATTTTTTTTAACAGACTCTATATATTGTTGAGTGAAAATTTCGGCAGAAATGTACAGAACAGTTTTTTCTGGAAATTTATCTTTAATTTCTACCCCAATAGCATGTGCTAAATGGGTTTTTCCTAGACCAACTCCTCCGAAAATTAAAAGTGGATTGAAAGAAGTACCTCCTGGTTTATTAGCTACTGCCATACCAGCACTTCTGGCCAAGCGATTGGAGTCACCTTCTAGAAAATTGTCAAAACTATAATTAGAATTTAATTGGGATTCAATTTTTACATTTCTAATCCCAGGAATGATAAATGGATTTTTTAATTCTGGATTTTTATTAACAATCGGAACATCTATTTCTTGCGTTTTAACAGAAGAACGCTGCGAACTTGGAATTTGCTCGGTGAAAGGTAATTTATTTCCAAAAGTGTTTTCCATTTTAATTTTGTACACTAACTTTGCTTGGTTGCCCAATTCTTTTGTTAATGCTGTTTTCAAGATGGTCACATAATGTTCTTCCAACCATTCATAGAAAAATTTACTAGGAACTTGAATATGTAGCGCATTGTCTTCCGTAAGGTTAATTGCCACGATAGGTTCAAACCAAGTTTTGAAAGCTTGCTCTTGAATATTATCTTTTATAAAAGACAGGCAGTTAGACCATACAGATTTCGCTGTTTTATTCATATTCGTTCTGTTTTTTTAGTTGTCGATTCTTAATTCAGGTGGAGATGGAACAATGTTAAAAAAACTTTAATTTTTTACATTGCTTGGGAAGGCAAATATGTGAACAAAATTCTGTAAAAAAAAATTACAGGGCACTTGATTTTTAAAAAAAAATGTTGTAAAAGCTAAATAAGGGCTTCACAGAGGGTAAAAAAAAAACAGTTTGAAATGTTTTTGTAAAACATTGAAAATCAATTTAATGTAAAATAATTGTTAATAAAAAATTAGGAATGAAAGAGTATCAATTTCAAGTAAGAGTTCGTTATGCAGAGACCGATCAAATGGGTGTGGTGTATCATGGAAATTATGCCCAATATTTTGAAATGGGACGAGTAGAATGGTTAAGAAATTTAGGGATTTCTTATAAGTGGATGGAAGAGAATGGAGTAATGTTACCTGTAGTGTCTTTACAAATGAATTATAAAAAGCCAGCTCGATATGATGACTTATTAACAGTTAAAACTATTTTTAAAAGTCAAACTTCGGTTAAAATTGAATTTGATTATGAAATTTATAATGAAAAAGAGGAATTATTAACAACAGGTTATTCTATGTTAGTCTTTGTTGATATGAAATCCGGTAGACCGATTGTGCCACCAACCTATGTAACTGAAAAGTTAATGGATTTATAAATCGATTCTTTGGATTGTAACTTCATAAAGATGATTGAAAATGTCGAATACCTGTTCGGCATTTTTTTTTCGTGTGGCAATTTCAATTTGGCAATCTAATTCTAATTTTTGATTGATAATATCTATATTTTTTTCTTTAATTACTCGCATTACTTTATTCATATTTTTGTAATCAAATGTTAATAAAAAATGGCTGTCAATTGTTTTCTCAACAATAATGGCTTCCTCTAAGGTCATTTGTGCAGCAGTTTTATAGGCCGAAATTAGCCCGCCGACACCAAGTTTAATTCCGCCAAAATAACGAACGATAACAATTAAAATATTGGTAACGTCGAAAGATTGGATTTGGCCATAAATAGGCATGCCAGCACTGTTGTTTGGTTCTCCATCATCATTAGCTCTAAAGCGTATAGTTTCCGTTCCTAATTGATACGCATAACACCAATGTCGTGCAGAAAAGTGCTCTTTTTTTAGTGATTCTAGATGATGTTTTACTTCGTCTTCGTGTTGAATAGGATAAGCAAAACCAATAAATTTACTGTTTTTTTCTTTATACAAGATATCTGTTACAGGCTTTTCTATGGTATGGTAATTGTCTTTCAATTGAATATATCTTTCAAAACGGTTGTTTAAAGCACAAATATTCAAAAATTAGATTCGATTAAACAAATCGGTCACTTCTTCTTTTCCTACTTGTAAATGCCAAGTCTGAAGTTCTAGTTTTTTGGCTGCTTCAATATTCTCTAATTTGTCATCTACAAATAAGGTTTTTTTAGGAATCAAATTATGATTATTTATAACGAACTTAAAAGCGTTCTCATCGGGTTTTCTAAAGCCAAATTCAAAAGAAAAGTATACTTTTTCGAAGCAGCCATAAAATTCGCGAGCAAAAGACATTCCCAATTGATGTTCAAATTTTTCAATATGTGTGGCATCTGTATTACTAAGTAAAAAAAGTTTGTATTTAGAACTTAGCATTTGTAAAAATTCTAGTCTTTTTAGAGGGAAATCTAAAAGGATAGCATTCCAAGCAGATCGAATATCAACTAGTTCAGCATTAGGAATGAATTTTTGAATACCTGTCATAAAAGTAAATTCATCAATTTTACCAATTTCATATTTTTGGTTCAATTGATGTAATTCTTCATTCCATTCTTTAAGTCCTAACTCTTTTAGAGCCTTAGGGGTGGCATCGTGGTCTAAGTTGATGAATACATCTCCAAAATCAAAAATAATAGCTTCAATCATATGTTCCTGTAAATTTTTAGTTGATCTTTTTCAATCAGAGATTGTGTTTTACTTTGAAATAGAAAATCAGGTGATTTAATTCCATTTATTAGGTATGAATTGCCAATAAACACTCTTGCTTCATCCCACAAATCTTTATTAATAAATGAAGATAAGGTTCTTGCACCACCTTCAATTATAACGGATTGTATGTTATAATCATATAATTTTTTAAGTACTTCATAAAGTGTGTCACTATCAAAGATACAATTTTCATAAATACAATTTTCAGAATTATCCTTTTTTTTACCTGCAGTTAATATAATTGTGGGCTGCTTTTGATTTTTTACAAAATATGTATCATCTATTGAATTGTTTTTATCAAGAATAATTCTGATAGGATTTTTTCCTTTCCAGTCTCTTGCGTTTAGAGTAGGATTGTCCTCTAGAACTGTATTGGTTCCCACTAATATTGCTTGTTCTTCCGTACGCCACTTGTGAACTAATTGCCTTGAGTAGACATTAGTTAGCCAAACGGGTTCTTTTTTGTCTTTTTGTAAAGGAGCTATGAAACCATCTTTACTTTCGGCCCATTTTAATATAATATAAGGTCGCTTTTGAGTGTGAAAAGTGAAAAATCTTCGATTTAATTCCTTGCATTCGGACTCCAAAACACCAACTATCACTTTTTTACCAGCTTCTTCTAAACGCTTGATCCCTTTGCCAGCTACTTCAGAAAAAGGGTCAATCGTTCCAATTACTACCTGCGGTATTTCATTTTCAATTATGAGATTACAACAAGGTGGTGTTTTACCATAATGGCTACATGGTTCTAAGCTTACATAAATGGTAGCTTCTTTTAGTAACGATTTGTCTTTAACTGATGCCACTGCATGTACCTCTGCATGAGGTTCTCCAGCTTTTCTATGCCATCCTTCTCCAATTATTTTTCCTTGGTGAACGATTACACTTCCTACTAAAGGATTAGGATAAGTTTGCCCTAAGCCATTTTTAGCCAATTGAATGCAGCGATTCATGTAAAATTCGTGTGTGTTCATTTCACAAAATTAGTACTTTTACACTTTATTTCATCTCATGAATTATACAATAAGAAAAATTGAATCAAAAGATAATGCGGCTATGGCTAAAATCATTCGTGCCATTTTCCATGAATTAGACGCTCCAAAAGAAGGAACAGCTTATGCAGATCCTATACTAGATACATTGTCTAAAGTGTATGTTCGTCCAAATGAAATTTATTTTGTGGTAGAAGTTGATGGAGAAGTTTTAGGAGGTTCAGGTATTGCTCCTTTGGCAGGTGAGGATTCATCTTTGTGTGAATTACAAAAAATGTATTTTGCACCTGCTCTTCGTGGTAAAGGTATGGCTCAAATTTTGATTCAACAGTGTTTAACTTTTGCTCAAGAAGTAGGATTTAAGGCTTGTTATTTGGAGACACTTCCTTTTATGAAAGCGGCACAAAAGCTCTATTTGAAAGCAGGTTTTCAGTATATTTCTTCTCCTCTAGGAAGTACGGGTCATGGGAGTTGTGATGTTTTTATGTTGAAAAAACTGGTGTAATATGCAAATAAAAGAGTTAAAGAACTATTTTTTTTCAATACTAGAAGGAATTTACGAACCCGCTGAATTGGATTCTATTTTTTATATACTTACATCCTATTTGTATGGTTTAAAGCGAATTGATGTCTCGCTTCAGCCTGAATTTGAAATTTCCTTACATGAGATGGAACGTTGGAATTCTATTCTTATCGACTTAAAAAATGAAAAACCTATACAGTATATTACTGGAGAAGCTTGGTTTTATGGATTAAGACTGGAAGTGAATCAGGCAACTTTAATTCCTCGACCTGAAACAGAAGAATTGGTTGAATGGATTATTGAAAGTCAAACAAGAAATATTGAAAGTCAAACGTGTACAATTTTGGATGTAGGCACAGGTTCGGGGTGTATTCCCATAAGTTTAAAAGCAAATTTACCAAAAGCTAAAGTTTATGCCGTTGATGTATCTGATTTAGCTCTAGCAACTGCACGTAAAAATGCTATAGAAAATCACGTAGTTGTAGATTTTTTGCAAGTAGATATTCTAGATGTAGGTATTTTAGAATACTTTAAAGATTCTTTCATGGCTGATACACTTTTTGATGTAATTGTGTCCAATCCTCCTTATGTACGTCATTTGGAAAAGGTAGAAATTAAAAAAAATGTATTAGATTATGAGCCACATTTAGCTCTTTTTGTCGAAGACAATGATGCTTTACTTTTTTATAGGGTAATTGCAAAGCTAGCATTGCAACTGCTTAAACCAGGAGGGTGTCTATTTTTTGAAATAAATCAGTATTTAGGTCCAGAAACAATAGCATTATTACGCAATTTAGGTTTTCATACCATTGAGCTTCGAAAAGATTTTGCTGGAAATGACCGAATGATTCGCTGTTCAATACAATAAATACCTAAATAGTACTTACTCATAACGCAAGGCTTCAACGGGGTCCAGTTTTGAAGCTTTTATAGCAGGATACAATCCAGAAAAAATAGTAACAACTAGTGTTGTAATAAAGGCCGCAGTCATTGCCATCCAAGGCACGGTAAAGGAGAATCCAATTGCAATTGCAATACCAGAACCTAATAAAATTCCTAATAGAATTCCAAGAAAACCTCCTAGTTGACTAATGACAAATGTTTCTGTGAAAAACTGCCATGCAATTGTACTTCTTTTTGCACCTAACGATTTTCTAATTCCAATTTCTCTGGTGCGTTCAGAAACAGAAACAAGCATAATATTCATTAATGCTATTGACGAACCAAATATCGTTATAATTCCAATAACCCAAGCCGCTATACTTAATGTTTTAGTATTTTCCATGATGCGTTGAATCAAGTCATCACTACGTTTAATGCCGAAGTTTTCTTCTTCAATAGGATTTAATCGGCGAACTTTTCGCATGGTTAAAGTAGCTTGGTCAACCGCTTCATTTAACAATGCTTCGTTATTGATTTTTACGTCAATGTCATAGTTAATATTAGGTGCAGAAAATATTGAACGAGCAATTTGAGCTGGAATCATAACTCTCAAGTCTTGATTGTTGCCAAAAGTGGCTCCTTTTTCTTTTAATAGACCAATAACTCTAAACTTAGCTCCTCGAATAGAAATGGTTTTGTCAATTGGATTAACGCCATCAAATAGTCCTTTTTCAAAATTGGATCCTACGACACAAACATAATTGTTGTTGGCTACATCAAAAGAATTAAGATTTCTACCTTTACTTAATTCGAGTCCTTTATTGGGAATGTAATTGTCGTCAATTCCCAATACGGAAATTTCAGGATCTGTTTTTTTGTTTTCATATTTTACTTCTGCATTCGAAACGGCAGTGAAGGATACAGAAGTTGTTGTGAATGGAAAGTCGTATTTTTTTTGAAACTCTTTGGCTTGAGGATAACTGATGATTGGATTTACTTTCTCATTTGTATTATTTCGGTTAATTTGAGAAGAGAAGTCGTATTGACTTATTGAAAAAGTATTGGAACCCATTGATGCAAAATTTTTCAATAAAGTGTTGTCCAGTGCAGATACAACAGTTAAAATACCCACTAAAGCCATAATTCCAATAGCAATAATGATCACGGTTAAAACAGTTCTTAACAGCTGTGTGCGAATAGAACTTAAAGCGATTTTTGTATTTTCTTTGAATAATCCAATCATACCTTATTTGTAGTACACTTGAACTTTTTGTTACAACTTTTGTGTAAAATGATTGAAGATAATTAAAAGGAATATATAAAACTTGATTTGCAATTGATTTTTGTCATTGTCATTGAAATATATGATATTTGCATTTTAAAATTCATAACTGGCAAATTGCCTCATTGACCTATTGTTTTATGGCTCAAAAACCAAGTATACCTAAAGGAACCCGTGATTTTTCGTCGGCAGAAGTGGCGAAACGAAATTATATTTTTTCAATTATAAAATCGAATTTTGAAAAATTTGGTTTTCAACCTATTGAAACACCAACGTTTGAAAATTCAGAAACCTTAATGGGTAAGTATGGTGAGGAGGGCGATCGTTTAATTTTTAAAATTTTAAATTCAGGAGATTATTTAGACAAAGTTGATGAACAAATTTTGCTAGAAAAGAGTGTTAAAAAGCTAACACCTAAGATTTCTGAAAAAGCGTTGCGTTATGACTTAACAGTACCTTTTGCTCGATATGTGGTGCAACATCAAAATGAATTGGAATTTCCGTTTAAGCGTTATCAAATCCAACCTGTTTGGCGTGCCGATCGTCCTCAAAAGGGACGTTTTAGAGAGTTTTATCAATGTGATGCAGATGTGGTGGGAAGTAATTCGCTTTGGCAAGAAGTGGAATTAGTACAATTATACGATACTGTTTTTACCCAATTGGGTTTAAAAGGGGTAACGATTAAAATCAATAATAGAAAAATCTTATCAGGTATAGCTGAAGTCATTGGAGCATCAGATAAATTGATTGATTTTACTGTCGCCTTAGATAAATTAGATAAAATAGGCGAGGAGGGTGTGAAAAAGGAAATGTTTGAAAAAGGAATTACCTCTGAAGCTATAGAAAAAGTGCAACCTTTGTTTAATTTTACTGGAACAATTACTGAAAAAATAGCGCAATTAGCAGTTTTATTAATGTCTTCTGAAGAAGGTACAAAAGGAGTGAAGGAGTTACAGTTTATTTGTAATGCCATTGATACATTAGGATTGCAATCAGCAAATTTTGATTTAGATGTTACGCTAGCTCGTGGATTAAATTATTATACGGGTGCTATTTTTGAAGTAGCTGCACCTGCTGGAGTAGCCATGGGTTCTATTGGAGGAGGTGGAAGATATGATGATTTGACGGGTATTTTCGGGTTGAAAAACATGAGCGGTGTAGGTATTTCTTTTGGCTTAGATCGGATTTATCTTGTCATAGAGGAACTTGGATTATTCCCTGAAACCGTTACCACAAAGCCACAAGCCTTATTTATTAATTTCGGTGATGAAGAAGCATTGTATGCTATGCAAGCTATGGCACAATTGAGAGCAGCGGGTGTTCGAGTGGAATTGTTTCCAGATAAAGCAAAATTAGATAAACAATTTAAATATGCAGAAAAGAAAGGCATTCCGTTTGTTATTTTTGTTGGAGCTGAAGAGATGGTAAATCGTACTTTTAAATTAAAAAACAATCTTACTAGAGAAGAACAAATTGTTCACTTAGCAGCTTTAACAGCGGCATTACAATAAATAAAAAGTATTAATAATCAACACATAGGCTGATTATTTCGGTCTATGTGTTTTTTTTATAGTATTATGAATAAGTATTTTAAAGAATTTCGATATAATTTTAAATTGGCCTTGCCTGTTATTGCAGGTATGGTAGGGCATACCTTAGTTAGTGTAGTTGATAATGTTATAGTAGGTCAATTGGGATCTGCAGAATTAGCTGCGGTTTCCCTTGGGAATAGTTTTATTTTTATAGGTATGTCATTTGGTATTGGTTTTTCAACCGCAATTACACCAATCATTGCAGAATATGACGCTCAAAAAGACATAGAAAAAGGTAGAACGGCATTTCAAAACGGATTGATTTTATGTACCTTGTTAGGGTTTGCTTTGTTTTTGTTTCTTTTTATCGCTAAACCTCTTTTGGCATATATGAATCAGCCTGCAGACGTAGTAAAACTGGCACGTCCATTTTTAGATATCGTTGGTTTTTCTTTAGTTCCCTTAGTGGTTTTTCAGGCCTATAAGCAATTTGCAGATGGAATGAGTGAAACTAGCTATTCCATGTATGCAACAATCATTGGGAATATCATAAATATAGTTTTGAATATAGTCTTAGTTTTCGGATTATTTGGCTTTCCAAAATTAGGTATTGTTGGTTCTGCTGTTGGGACATTGGTAGCGCGTATATTCATGGTGTTGTATATGCATTATATTTTAAGTAAAAAAGAAAAATTTAAGCCCTATTTTAAAGCTTTTGGTTGGCAATCATTTGAAAAAAAGATGGCAAATAAAATTATTGAGTTGGGTATTCCTTCTTCTATGCAAATGTTTTTTGAAGTGGCTTTGTTTACTGGGGCAATTTGGTTGTCAGGGATGATTGGTACAACAAGTCAAGCAGCTAATCAAATCGCGTTGAGTTTAGCCTCATTGACCTTTATGTTTGCTATGGGGTTAAGTGTAACAGCAATGGTGCGAGTTGCTAATCAAAAAGGATTGGATGACTATCCTAAATTAAATGTTGTAGCTCATTCAATTTTCTTAATGGCAATTATTATTGAGCTAATTTTTGCAGCAATATTTTTAGTATTCAATGAGTTTTTACCCAAGCAATTTGTGAATGTAGAACTTGGGCAACAAGTAAAGGATACTATTGAAGTTATTACTATTGCTTCAAAATTATTGATTGTAGCAGCCTTTTTTCAATTATTTGATGGAATGCAAGTTGTTGTTTTAGGTGCCTTGCGAGGTATGCAAGATGTGCGAATTCCAGCGGTTATTACTTTTATTGCATATTGGGTAATTGGCTTTCCTGTTTCAATTTATTTAGGGCTATTTACCTCTTTGAAAGCCGTTGGAATTTGGATTGGTTTGTTAGCTGGATTAGCGGCGGCGGCTATTTTATTATATTTGCGCTTTAAATATTTGTTGAGAAAAAGATTATAATGTATCTTACACCCCAATAATAAAATAAATAATTATGGAGTTACCTAAATTTTTACTTGGTGATAATACCGATTTTCCAGATGATATTTTTATTGTTCATTTGGATTATCCTCGATTTGTGATTAATCTTAAAGATGATTCAGTGGAATTTTTGGAAGAATTAGAAGAAGAAGATGAAAGAGAAATAGAGTCTGAAATGGAGCATTTAATTACGTTAGCCGGAGAGTTCTATGACAGGGAAATGGAGCGTTATGTAGAATAAATTAAACAATTATAAAAAATGAAAAAATCTATTTACCAATTAGCTATTTTA
>NZ_JAGKWP010000169.1 GCF_021151785.1 Flavobacterium sp. | reverse complement strand
GTTTAAAAGATAAATTATAGAAATATAAAATTATATACGGCTTTAAACACAGACTGTTATCAAAAAAAAATTAATTGATGTGCTTCGGCTTCAATCCTTGTGCGGCACGTTCGGCCACTTCATGAACACGTTTTTCTCTGGTCTCCACCCGCTTTGCAGATACCAGCCAATACAGAATTATTTTGCGTACCGACTTACTCAGGCTTAAAAAGAAATCCTTTGAACCGGGATAAGCTTTAAATGCTTTCGCCAGATCTTTGGGTATTTCCAATGCATCGACTTCATTGAGAATTTCCCATGAACCGTTTTGCTTTGCTGTCTCAATACTGGCCAGCCCCATTTCTGTCATCAGTCCGGCATTGATCAGCTCCACTACTTTTTCTTTATTTATTTTTGACCAGGTTCCTTTGGGCTTACGCTGACAAAAAAATTGTATGAAGCTTTCCGCATCCAACGATTTACGCTTGCTATCAATCCAGCCAAAACAAAGGGCTTCTTCAACAGCATCCGTCCAGCTGATGGTAGGCTTTCCTGATTCTTTTTTATAGAGCAGCAGCCACACCGATTGTTCCGAGCGGTGATGCTTGGTTAACCACTGCCGCCAGGCTTTCCGGCTCTTCGGATAAAATGTTGTTATCTCTTCTGTTTTCATAAAATGTAATAATCAGTGGTCAGTAAACAGTCCTCAGGCCATTTAAATAGTAACGTGTCTACATCTTCTTGGCTTTTTATTCTGTTATTTATAAAACAAAAATAATAGCGGGAAGTGACAACCGTATGTCAGCGGATACTGAAAAATTTGATTAACTGATAAAAAACAGAACGGCTTGTTGTTCTTTAGCGGCAGTATTATAAAATTCCTTCAGAATACTATAATAATCAATAAGATATTCTAATTCTTCTTCACCTCTATCCCACATATTAGGATAAATTTGAAGTTCCATCATCTTCTCAGGATGGAATTTCTTTTTTAAATCTTCCTCAGAGATTTTATTCATCTCTGCGCTGATGGCTTTGACTTGTTCTACAGTGTTATACAACGCCGGACCATACCCCATATCCTGCTCAGGGTCTAATTCTGTTGCATTTAATATCAGACTCAATGGTTCTTTCGCATCCTCTATATTTGACAATGATGCACCTGTAAGCAGGAAAAAAATACCTTCCCAGGCTTTGTCAACATCCATCAGATTTTTATCCTCCAGATTATCTTCACTATACACACGGTCTTCCAACTTACTGCTCTCCTGCATATATTCTTCAAATTCTTCTTTTGACACCCGAAGATAATTACCAACCATTCCCATCGTTTATAAATTTATTTTATTAACTATTTATTCTAACCTTGTTTTATGAGCTTCATAAATAAGTACAGCAATGCTAACAGCATGCCGTTATATTAATTCATCAAGTGATGTTTGCGTTTTGCCTTTGTACAGCTTTTGCATGTCCATACTATGGCACGCCTATATCGGATACTATCCACAATGCATCCCATACATTTTATAGATTTTGCATTTGGATATTCGTCTGTATTTCCCCGTTCAGGACACGTTCTGCCGTAGTGAACCCGAATTACTGATTTTTGCATACCCCTGTTATGCAGTGAACAAATCCTGCCGTCCCCTCCGGCCAGATTCAGGGTCGCACAGGAAGCAAAAATCAAACTCAAAACTAGAATAGATAAGAGTGTTTTCATTTAATTATGATATGTTATTATTCCTTATCCTTTTTATCCTTCCGTTTCAACTTCGTACAAGTTGAACACGACCACACAACAGCATATTTATACTTCCGCTCATAAATTACACAACCTTGGTTCAGTTTCTTTTTTGCATGCGGATAGACTGCTGTATTCGGGGCAACATAGGTTTTGCCATACACGGATTTCACAAACGATTTGTGCATCTTTTTACCATGTAGTTCACAGATGTTTGACTCATCTTTCGTTGCATTGAATACACAGGCATTGAAGGCTATACAGAAAATGGTAAATATAAAAATTGATTTCATGCTGGTTTATAATTTTATTCAACGAATTTAATCTTCAGGATAGCATCTTCTTTGCTGGCATTTTTATGATCCGTATTTCCCACGAATGTTCCGTCATCATCCCATTTTCCCCATATCCCAATATCCTCATCTTTGTATCGCACTCCTTGAATATTGACTTTGCCATTTGGATAATACAATATAAAAGGACCATAATAAAATCCTTTATACAGCACTCCTTCAAATTGCAAGGTATGATCGCTGAAACGGCCTTTTCTTAATTCAAATGTTTTATCCGAATTATATAATGATTCCAGATCCAGATAAAAAGTATCTGACTCTGTAAATAAATTCTGAGAAAACCTGTTCAGTTTATATTCATGTCCACCGGAAAAATAATGTTCAAACCGGGATGTACTGTCTTCGTTATAGGTAACAGCAATACTATCAGGTTTCGTAGCAGCACGTTTCTCTATCACTGTTTTAATATCATTAAACCAGACATCGGTTTTAGGGTTGCAGGCAGATATAAAAAGAGAAATAGTGGTAATAAAAAATATGTTTTTCAAAAAGACTTTAATTTTCATAAGACATAATATTACTT
>NZ_JAGKWP010000012.1 GCF_021151785.1 Flavobacterium sp. | reverse complement strand
CAAAAAACAGACTACGAAAAATTGGTTTTTGAAATCATTACTGATGGTTCAATTCATCCAAAAGATGCATTAACTGAAGCTGCTAAAACTCTAATTCATCATTTTATGTTGTTTTCTGATGAGAGAATAACGTTAGAGGCTGATGAAATTGCTCAAACTGAGTCTTATGACGAAGAATCTTTACACATGAGACAGTTGTTAAAAACTAAACTTGTTGATATGGATTTATCAGTTAGAGCGTTAAATTGTTTAAAAGCGGCTGAAGTAGATACACTTGGAGATTTAGTATCTTTCAATAAAAATGACTTAATGAAATTCCGTAATTTTGGTAAAAAATCTTTAACTGAACTAGATGAATTAGTTGCAGTTAAAGGATTAACCTTCGGAATGGATTTGTCAAAATATAAATTAGATAAAGAATAAATTACTTCATATTTTGCTCTCCAAAGAGGATTGAAGCAAGATGAAGGCTAAATAATTACGTCATGAGACACGGAAAAAAAGTAAACCATTTAAGTAGACAGACAGGGCATAGAAAAGCTATGTTGGCTAATATGGCTTGTTCGTTAATCGAGCACAAACGTATTAACACTACTGTTGCAAAAGCTAAGGCTTTAAAACAATTTGTTGAGCCATTAGTAACAAAATCAAAAGAAGATACCACTCACAATAGACGTATTGTTTTCTCTTATTTAAGAAACAAATATGCTGTTACTGAGTTATTCAGAGAAGTTGCTGCTAAAGTTGGTGATCGTCCAGGTGGGTATACTCGTATTATTAAATTGGGTAACCGTTTAGGGGATAATGCTGATATGGCAATGATTGAATTAGTAGATTTCAATACGTTATATAACGCTACTAAAAATGAGGCTAAGAAAACAACTCGTAGAGGTAGAACTAAAAAAGCAGATGCACCTGTTGCTGAAGCTCCTGCTACTGAATCAAACGAAACTTCTGAAGCTACTGAATAGTGATGCAGTATTTCAAATAAATAAAAAAAGGATAAACGTAATTGTTTATCCTTTTTTTTATATCTAGTAATTAATATTTAACTTTGCACCTTTCAACAACACAACATGAAATATATTAACAAAACTCAAGCTGTCTTACTTTTAAAAGATGGTACCATTTTTTATGGTAAATCGATAGGAATTTCGGGTACAACTTTTGGCGAAATTGCCTTTAATACAGGGACAACAGGTTATCAAGAAATCTTCACTGATCCTTCTTATTTTGGACAAATTATGGTTACAACCAATGCGCATATTGGTAATTATGGTGTTAATTCAAATGAAGTTGAATCTGATGGAGTGAAAATTGCAGGTCTTGTTTGTAAAAATTTTAGTTTTAATTATTCACGTCCTGATGCGACTGAAAGCTTATATGATTATTTTTCTAAACATGGCTTAGTTGTTATTTCTGATGTAGATACCAGAGCATTAGTAAGTTATATAAGAGATAATGGAGCTATGAATGGTGTTATTTGTACTGATGGAACTCCAATTGAAGAGCTTAAAGATAAATTAGCAGCAATGCCAGATATGAAAGGTCTGGAATTAGCTTCTAAAGTTTCTACTAAAGCATCCTATTATTTCGGGAGTGAAGATGCATCGTATAGAATTTCAGCATTGGATTTAGGGATTAAGACTAATATTTTAAGAAATTTAGCCAATAGAGATTGTTACATAAAGGTTTTTCCATTTGATACTCCTTTTGAGGAGTTAAAATCTTTTAACCCAGATGGCTATTTTTTGTCCAATGGGCCAGGAGATCCAGATCCATTACATGGTGTACAGGAAGTAGCTAGGCAAATTTTAAATGATAATAAACCTCTGTTTGGTATTTGTTTAGGACATCAAATTATAGCATTAGCAAATGGAATTTCTACCTATAAGATGTTTAATGGTCATAGAGGAATTAATCATCCTGTTAAAAATTTAGTGACTGGTAAAGGTGAAATTACTTCACAAAATCACGGATTTGCTGTTGTGCGTGAAGATTTGGATCAGCATCCAGATTTCGAATTAACTCATGTGCACTTAAATGACGGAACTGTGGCAGGAATGCGAATGAAATCTAAAAATTGTTTTTCAGTGCAATACCATCCTGAAGCTAGTCCTGGACCACATGATTCTAGCTATTTGTTTGATCAATTTATTGCTAATATAAAAGCTTCTAAAAACTAAAACGATTTTGTTTACAAAAAATATTTACATTTTTATTTTACTTTAATACATTTGTAAATAGCTTAATTATAAAAAGAGAAAATATGAGTATTATTATTAAAGTTCACGCAAGACAAATATTAGATTCAAGAGGAAATCCTACAGTTGAAGTTGATGTAATTACTGAAAATGGTGTTTTAGGAAGGGCAGCTGTTCCAAGTGGTGCATCAACAGGAGAGCATGAAGCGGTAGAATTACGTGATGGAGGAAAGGCATACATGGGTAAGGGTGTGTTTAAAGCGGTTGAAAATGTTAATACAACAATTGCTTCAGAATTAGTAGGTATGTCTGTATTTGAACAAAATGCTATTGATAAAATGATGATTGAACTAGACGGAACTTCAAATAAGTCTAACTTAGGAGCTAATGCCATTTTAGGTGTTTCTTTGGCCGTGGCAAAAGCGGCAGCTAATGAATTGGGAATGCCGTTGTATAGATATGTAGGCGGAGTTTCAGGAAATACATTGCCTGTACCTATGATGAATATTATCAATGGAGGTTCGCACTCTGATGCACCTATTGCTTTTCAAGAATTTATGATTATGCCTGTAAAAGCTGAATCATTCTCTCATGCTATGCAAATGGGAACTGAAATTTTTCACCATTTAAAAAAGGTACTACATGATAGAAATTTATCAACAGCGGTAGGAGACGAAGGAGGATTTGCTCCAAATTTAGCAGGTGGAACTGAAGATGCCTTAGATTCTATTAAATTAGCAGTTGAAAATGCGGGTTATTCTTTTGGTCAGGACGTTATGATAGCTCTAGATTGTGCTGCCTCTGAATTTTATGTTGAAGGTAAGTATGACTATACTAAATTTGAAGGTGCTACTGGTAAAGTAAGAACTTCTGAGGAACAAGCCACTTATTTAGCTGAATTGACAGAAAAATATCCTATCATTTCAATAGAAGATGGTATGTATGAAGACGACTGGAATGGTTGGAAATTATTGACTGAAAAAATAGGTGATAAAGTACAATTAGTAGGTGATGATTTGTTTGTGACTAATGTAGAGCGTTTGTCAAAAGGAATTGAGCAAGGAATTGCTAATTCAATTTTAATCAAAGTGAATCAAATCGGAACTTTATCTGAAACCATTGCCGCAGTAAATATGGCTCATAATGCAGGCTATACTTCAGTTATGTCTCATCGTTCTGGAGAAACTGAAGATAATACTATTGCTGATTTAGCCGTAGCATTAAACTGTGGACAAATTAAAACGGGTTCTGCATCTCGCTCTGATCGTATGGCGAAATACAATCAGTTATTGAGAATTGAAGAAGAATTAGCTGATGTTGCTTATTTTCCTAAAGAGAAAGCATTTAAGGTTAGAAAATAAATAATATAAAAATGTATTTTAAGCCGATATTTTTAATATCGGCTTTTTTTATAGATGTTAATTTGCATAATTAACAAAAAGTTAAGAAAATCAATAGATTTTGTATATACTAAATATGCATATTATCTATTTAATAATTTTACATTTCAAGATATATTTGCTAAATTCGCAGAAAACATAATTATTCATAAAAAAATACATATTATAAACATGTCAAATACTGCAATATTAGAATTAGATGGCAAGAAATATGAGTTTCCTGTTATTGTAGGAAGTGAAAATGAGGTAGCTATCGATATTGAAAAGTTGCGTGCAGCAACTGGAGCTATTACTATTGACCCAGGTTATAAAAACTCAGGTTCGTGTAAAAGTGAAATTACTTTTTTAGATGGTGAAGAAGGAATCCTAAGATATAGAGGATACGCTATTGAAGAATTAGCCGAAAAAGCAGATTTCTTAGAAGTGTCTTATTTAATTATTTTCGGTGAATTGCCAACTAAGCAAAAATTAGAACAATTTGAAAACGATATTAGAAAGTATACATTAGTAAATGAAGAAATGAAAAACATCATTGATGGTTTTCCTAAAACAGCACATCCTATGGGTGTATTGTCTTCATTAACGAGTGCATTAACTGCATTTAATCCAAAAGTGGTAAATGTAGAAAATGATAAAGAAATGTATGAGGCCATCTGTAAAACGATGGGTAAATTCCTAGTAATCGCAACATGGACATACAGAAAGATGATGGGATACCCATTAAATTATTATGACAATACGAAAGGTTATGTAGAAAACTTCATGCGTCTGATGTTTGAATTACCTACAGGTCCTTATAAAACCAATCAAACAGTTATCAATGCATTAGATAAATTGTTTATTCTACACGCAGATCATGAGCAAAACTGTTCTACTTCAACAGTAAGAATTGTTGGCTCTTCTCACGCTGGACTATTTGCTTCAATCTCAGCTGGTGTTTCAGCTTTATGGGGGCCTTTACACGGAGGAGCTAATCAAGCTGTTTTGGAAATGTTAGAGCAAATTCAAAAGGACGGGGGTGATGCGCAAAAAGCATTAGCTAGAGCAAAAGATAAAGAAGATCCATTCCGATTAATGGGATTTGGACATCGTGTATATAAAAATTTTGATCCAAGAGCAAAAATCATCAAAAAAGCAGCAGATGAAGTGTTAGCACAATTGGGAGTGGATGATCCTATTTTAAATATTGCTAAACAGTTAGAAGAAGCGGCTTTAGTAGATCCTTATTTTGTAGATAGAAAATTATATCCAAATGTTGATTTCTACTCAGGAATTATCTATCGCGCACTTGGAATTCCAACAGATATGTTTACCGTTCTCTTTGCTATCGGACGTCTGCCAGGCTGGATTGCACAATGGAAAGAAATGCGTGTGAATAAAGAACCTATCGGAAGACCACGTCAGGTGTATACAGGATATCCGTTACGACCGTTTGTTGATATGGATAAAAGATAAAGAAGTGAGCCTCGAGAAATCGAGGCTTTTTTTTGGACTTTCTTTCATCTGTACTTCCTCAATTTAAAAAATGAACTAAATGAATACAAGAAGCTAACCTTTACGTTCTTTTTTCAAATTTTAATACCAATAAACAGGCTATTTCAGTATCAAGAAAAACTAATTGTAAAATAAATAGCAATTTACTTGACAACCCCTATTCTCAGATTGTATATTTGCAAGCTAAATTTAGACAAAATCTAAATTCTAATTTCTAAATTCTAATTTTAATATGAAATTATCTAATTTTAATTTTAACCTACCTGAAGAATTATTGGCAGAGTTTCCTGCTGAAAACAGAGATGAATCTCGCTTAATGGTAGTGCACAGAAAAACAGGAGAAATCGAGCATAAAATGTTCAAAGACATTATCGATTACTTTGATGATGGTGACGTGATGGTGTTGAATAATACCAAAGTTTTTCCAGCAAGATTATATGGAAATAAAGAAAAAACAGGTGCAAGAATTGAAGTTTTTTTGTTAAGAGAATTAAATGCAGAGCAACGTCTGTGGGATGTATTAGTAGATCCAGCACGTAAAATTAGAATTGGGAATAAACTATATTTTGGTGATGATGATTCTTTGGTAGCTGAAGTAATTGATAATACAACTTCTCGTGGAAGAACATTGCGATTTTTATATGATGGTTCTTATGAAGAATTCCGTCAAAAATTAGTAGAGTTAGGTGAAACACCAATTCCTAAATACATTAATCGCGATGTGACCCCAGAAGATGCAGAGCGTTATCAAACAATTTATGCTAAAGAAGAAGGGGCTGTCGCAGCTCCAACAGCTGGATTGCATTTTTCTAAGCATTTAATGAAGCGTTTAGAAATTAAAGGAATTAATTTTGCTGAAGTAACATTGCATGTGGGACTTGGTACTTTTAATCCAGTTGAAGTGGAAGACTTATCGAAACACAAAATGGATTCAGAGGAAATGTATGTTACACAAGAAGCATGTGATATCGTAAACCAAGCTAAAGTTAATAAGAAGAAAGTATGTTGTATAGGAACAACTTCTATGCGCGCCATGGAAAGTTCGGTTTCGTCAATGAAAACATTAAATCCTTATGTAGGGTGGACCAATAAATTTATTTATCCTCCTTACGATTTTAGCATTGCCGATTGTATGGTGACTAATTTTCATACACCAAAGTCAACATTATTAATGATGATATCAGCGTTTTGTGGTCACGATTTAATGATGAAAGCATATAAAGAAGCAGTGGAACAAAAATATCGTTTCTACTCTTATGGAGACGCCATGTTAATTTTATAAAATATAGTAATGAATATATAATCTCACTTCTAAAAAGTGAGATTTTTTTTTTGAATAAGTTCAAAGCTTCCTGTTTTATCTTTCATAACTTTTTCAATACTTTTACAAAACCAAAAAAACAAACACTATGAACTTTATAAATTCGCGTGAATTTGCACAACAATTAGATGCTCAAGATGAATTAGCAGCATATAAAAACGAATTTATTTTTCCACAACACAACGGGAAAAATGTTATTTATTTCACTGGAAATTCTTTAGGTTTGCAACCTAAACGTACCAAGGCGTATGTGGATGAAGTAATGAATGATTGGGCAAATATGGCTGTAGAAGGTCATTTCTTTTCAAAGAAGCCTTGGTGGGATTATCACGAAAGATTCTGCGGGCCGCTAAGTAAAATTGTTGGAGCAAAAACATCTGAGGTAGGTGTAATGAATACATTAACTGTTAATCTACATTTGTTAATGGTGTCTTTTTATCAACCAACAAAGTCACGTTTCAAAATTGTATGTGAGGAAAAAGCATTTCCATCAGATCAATATATGTTGCAGTCTCAGGTTGCATTTCATGCCAAAAGCTTAGGTTTTAATCCGTCAGAAGCTATAGTAGAAGTAAAAAGACGTGACGGACAATTGAATATTTCACATGATGATATTATAAAAACTATAGAAGAAGTAGGAGATGAATTAGCCTTGGTTTTAATTGGTGGTGTTAATTACTATACCGGTCAAGTGTTTGATATGGAAACAATAACAAAAGCGGGGCATAATCAAGGAGCATTTGTAGGATGGGATTTAGCTCATGCTGCTGGTAATATTGAAATGCAATTGCATGATTGGGGGGTAGATTTTGCTGCTTGGTGCAGTTATAAATACATGAATTCTGGACCAGGAAATGCTTCAGGTTACTTTGTTCATGAAAAGCATCATAAGAATAAGGAATTATCACGATTTGCAGGTTGGTATGGACACAATAAAGAACGTCGATTTTTAATGGAACCAACATTTGATCCTGTGGAAGGTGCAAATGGATGGCAAGTGAGTAATTTACCCGTTTTATCATTAGCTCCTTATCTCGCTTCAGTTGAAATGTTTGAAGAAGTAGGTATGGAAAAATTAATCCAAAAGCGAAATCAAATTACATCTTATTTGGAATTTATTCTTCATGAAATAGATAAAGAGGTAGCATCTGCAGAATTTGAAGTGATAACGCCCGCTAATCAAAATGAAAGAGGCTGCCAATTGTCTGTCTATTTGCATGGTCAAGGAAAAGAATTATTCAATGCGCTTATGCAAAATGGAGTAATAACAGATTGGAGAGAACCCAATGTTATTCGATTAGCTCCTGTACCATTTTATACTTCATTTGAGGATATGTATGATTTTGGTCAAATACTAAAAAAACTTATTAATAGTAAAGCTTAATTTGAAAAATGACTAAACAACAAAAAATTGAAAATTTTGATCCATCGCAGCCTGGTTTAGCTGATGCTACTGTTTTTGGATTGCCTTTTACAGCTGAAGAAAGTGAAATTATTGTAGTGCCAGTTCCATGGGAAGTAACTGTGAGTTATGGTGCAGGTGCTTCTGAAGGACCAGCGGCCATTCTAGATGCTTCTTTTCAAGTAGATTTATTACATCAAGATTTTCCTGAATTATGGAAGTTGGGAATATACATGGATGAGGCTCCAAGTCATTGGGCAAAGAATTCTGCAAAGTATAAGGATTTAGCCCAACCCATAATTGAAGCTTTAGAAAATGGAGAAGATGTGGCTACTTTTCCTGTGCTTCAATCGGATTTAGATAAAATTAATAAAGTTTGTAGAGACTTGCATTCTGAAGTAAAAGAGCGTATTCAATTTTGGTTAGATAAAGGGAAAAAAGTTGTTTTGTTAGGAGGAGATCATAGCACACCACTTGGGTATTATGAAGCTTTAGCAGCCCAGTATACTGATTTTGGAATTTTACATTTAGATGCACACATGGATTTAAGAATTGCCTATGAAGGGTTTACTTATTCACATGCGTCAATTATGTACAATACTTTGCAATTACCTCAAGTGTCAAAAATTGTCCAAGTAGGTATTCGTGATTTTTGTGAGCAAGAAGTAGATGTTGTTAAGAAGTCAAATGGACGAGTAAAAGTTTACACTGACTCAGATTTGAAAAAAGAACAATTTGAAGGTAAAACTTGGAAGCAACAATGTGAAGAAATAATTGCACAATTACCTCAAAAAGTGTGTATTTCTTTTGATATAGACGGCATGTATCCATGGTATTGTCCTAACACAGGTACGCCAGTTCCAGGTGGATTTGCTTTTGAGCAAGCAACTTATTTATTTAATTTGTTGGCTAATTCAGGTAAAGAAATTATTGGATTTGATTTGGTTGAAGTAGCGCCAGGTGAGCATGATGATTGGGATGGAAATGTGGGGGCAAGAATGTTATTTCATATGTGTGGTGTTTTAGCTAAAAGTAATCGAATGAATGTGGGGCAACGTATAGAATTTTAAACAAGTTTTATCCTATAGTGTGATTTTGTGAGAATGTTATTTGTGAAAACAATTCTAAATTTTGTATCTATTTTAGAAATAAAAAGGATAAATTTGCATAACAAGATTTACTACAATGCAAACGCCAAAAAAAATCGCAATAGTAGGTTCTGGTTTAGTTGGAACCTTGTTGGGAATTTATCTTAAAAGAAGAGGACATACGGTACATATATTTGATAGAAGTCCAGATATTAGAAAAATTAATTTTTCAGGTCGTTCAATAAACTTAGTTTTATCAGATAGAGGGATAAAAACCCTCAAAAATGTAGGTTTAGAGGATGAAATTCTAGGAATTGGAATTCCAGTTGAAAAAAGGGCTATTCACACAGGTACAGATAGAGTAACCAATCAGTTTTATGGCTTAGATGGAGAGGTTATCTATTCCATTTCTCGCGGTTTGTTGAATAAGAAAATGGTAGATTTAGCTGAACAAGCAGGGGTCGAATTTTTCTTTGAAAGTAAAATTTGGGATGTTACGCTGACTGATGCGACTCTACATATGGGAGAAGAGGAACGAGGCGAATGGACTGAGTTGAAATATGATTTAGTTTTCGGAGCAGATGGGGCTTTTTCAAGAATTAGGCATCGTATGCAAAGACAAAGTATGTTCAATTACTCACAAGAGTTTTTAAATATTGGATACAAGGAATTAAATATTCCAGCTAATTCTGATGGTTCGCACAAGTTAGATAAAAAATCTTTGCATATTTGGCCAAGAGGAAACTTCATGTTAATGGCATTAGCTAATTTAGATGGAAGTTTTACGTGTACTTTGTTTATGCCCCATGATGGAGAAAATTCCTTTGAGTCATTAAAAACAAAAGAGCAATTAGTGGATTTCTTTGCACAGCATTTTCCTGATACTAAAGAAGTAATTCCAAATTTAGTTGAAGATTTCTTTAAAAACCCTACGAGCTATCTAGTAACTATGAAGTGTTTTCCATGGACTTATAGTGATAAGGTCGCTTTAATTGGAGATGCCTGTCATGCCATTGTACCTTTTTATGGTCATGGGATGAATGCTGGATTTGAAGATATAACGGTTTTAGAAGAAATGATGGAGAAATATGGTGATGATTGGGCAAATTTACTGAATGAATATGAAAATTCAAGAAAACCAAATGCTGATGCTATTGCTGAATTGTCTTATCGTAATTTTATGGAGATGAGTGCAAAAACCGCAGACACAAGGTTTTTATTGCAAAAGAAAATTGAAAAATGGTTTTCAGAAAAACATCCTGATAAATGGATTCCGTTGTATTCACGAGTTACCTTCAGTCATCAACCTTATTCCGAGGCTTTAGCTGAAGGAGATAAACAAAATAAAATCATGGAAGAAATATTAAATATGGAATCTATTGAAGAAATTTGGGATACTGAAGTGGTAGAACACAGAATTTTAGAATTATTAAAATAATCAATCAACCTTCAAGAAACTTATTTTGAAGGTTTTTTTTGAATGTAATACATCAGGTTAAATTTAAACGTAATTAGCCGTTCGTAATTCCAATTTCTAGTTTGCATTACGTACCTTTGCAAAATAATTACTTAGATATAGGATGCCAGTTTTAAAACCTTTATATAGTATTTCAATATACATGATGGCACAAATAGGTAAAGTTAAATGATTAAATAAAATAGAATGCACAAAGCAGGATTTGTAAATATTATTGGTAATCCCAATGTAGGAAAGTCAACCTTAATGAATGCCATGGTAGGCGAACGTTTGTCAATTATAACAAGTAAAGCACAAACCACGCGCCACCGGATTTTTGGAATTGTAAATGATGAAAATTATCAAATAGTTTTTTCAGATACTCCCGGGATTATCAAACCAGCTTACGAATTGCAATCTTCTATGATGGATTTTGTAAAAACCGCTTTTACAGATGCTGATGTCCTGATTTACATGGTAGAAGTAGGTGAGAAGGAATTGAAAGACGAGGCTTTTTTTAATAAAATCATTCATGCAAAAGTACCTGTTTTGTTGTTGCTGAATAAAATTGATAAATCCAATCAAGAACTTTTAGAACAACAAGTACACTGGTGGAAAGAAAAAGTACCTAATGCGGAGATTTATCCTATTTCAGCATTAGAGAATTTTAATGTTGAAAATGTATACAATCGAATAATTGAACTATTACCCGAATCGCCTCCTTTTTATCCTAAAGATCAATTAACCGATAAAACTGAGCGTTTCTTTGTAAATGAAACCATTAGAGAAAAAATTCTTTTGAATTATGACAAGGAAATTCCTTATTCTTGTGAAGTGGAAACTGAGGAGTTCAAAGAAGAGGAGAACATCATTCGAATTAAATCAGTAATCATGGTGGAGCGTGAAACTCAGAAAGGAATCATTATCGGGCATAAAGGATCAGCTTTAAAAAAAGTAGGCATTCAAGCTAGAGAAGATTTAGAACAGTTTTTTGCAAAAAAAATCCATTTGGAATTATTTGTGAAAATCAATAAAGATTGGCGAAACAGCGCTTACCAATTGAAACGTTTTGGATACAATCAAAAATAAAAAAATCCCGATTAAGTAAAAATAATCGGGATTTTTTAGTTGATTATTTTATTAAATTCTGCTTCTAATTCTTCCATTTGACCATAGCCATTTTCTCTTGTTTGTCTTCCAATGAAATAAAGAAGTACCCAGCAAGCTAGCATAAGTCCCATTACAATCAAGTCTGTAGTTACTGGTTTTTTTAGAGTGAAATTAGTAAATGCAAACATTGAAAAAGTTAAAAAGATACCTGCTAATATGAAATGTAAAAATATGAAAAACGTCCATAAGGTTTGAGCAGGACCAAATAAACCACGAATATGAGTTCCTTGTTCGTTACTTCCTTCTAAATCTTCTAGTTCAATGGTTAGATGAGGCGACCAATAGTAGTGTTTCTCTCCAGAAACCGTAAATTGAATATGATTGCCTCTAATTTTCATTAAAAAATCGGGTGACATCACCTGTTTATAAGCCTCAAATTTGGCTCTTACAGATTCTTTACTTTCGGATACATTCTTGTAAAAACGTAAACGAAGGCGAATGTCATTTTGTGCTTCCATGGGTCGTTCTATTTAAAATAGTGCCCACAATATAGTAAAAAAATTGATATTACAAGATTTAGTAGTACCTTTGCCCATTAGTTGAAAATAAAATTATGAATAATATTGTAGCCATTGTAGGGAGACCTAATGTAGGGAAATCCACTTTTTTTAACCGTTTAATCAAGCGTAGAGACGCCATTGTTGATTCAGTGAGTGGAGTAACTCGTGATCGAAATTATGGGAAAAGTGAATGGAATGGAAAAGAGTTTTCTGTGATTGATACGGGTGGTTATATCAAAGGTTCTGATGATGTTTTTGAAGGCGAAATTCGTAAACAAGTAGAATTAGCAATTGATGAAGCAGATGCTATATTGTTTATGGTTGATGTAGAAGAAGGTATTACTCCTATGGATGTAGAAGTAGCAAAGTTGTTGCGAAAAGTAACTAAACCTGTAATTTTGGTAGTTAATAAAGTCGACAGTGCTAAAAGAACCAATGATGCACTAGAATTTTATAACTTAGGATTGGGTGAATATTTTGCTATTGGAGGGATGAATGGTAGTGGAACTGGAGACTTATTAGATAAACTGGTAGAAGTTTTACCTGAATTACCACAAGTACAAGATGAAGAAAATCCATTGCCAAGATTTGCTGTAGTAGGAAGACCTAATGCAGGTAAATCATCGATTATCAATGCGTTGATTGGAGAAGATCGATTTGTGGTAACTGATATTGCTGGAACTACTCGTGATGCAATTGATACCAAATACAATCGTTTCGGATTTGAATTCAATTTAGTTGATACTGCGGGTATTCGTCGTAAAGCAAAGGTAAAAGAAGATTTAGAATTTTATTCTGTAATGCGTTCGGTAAGAGCTATTGAGCATTCCGATGTTTGTATCTTAGTAATCGACGCTACTAGAGGATTTGAAAGTCAAGACCAAAACATTTTCTGGTTGGCTGAAAAAAATAGAAAAGGAATTGTAATCTTGGTGAATAAATGGGATCTAATTGAAAAGGATACGATGACCGCAAGAGATTATGAAAGAAAGATAAGAGAAGAAATAGCTCCATTTACAGATGTGCCAATTATCTTTGTATCAGCCAAAGAAAAACAGCGCTTGTTAAAAGCATTAGAAGCCGCCGTTGAGGTATTTGAAAATAGAAAACAAAGAGTAGCAACTTCTAAATTTAATGAATTAATGTTGCCTATTATCGAAGCTTATCCACCACCAGCCTTGAAGGGGAAATATATTAAAATTAAGTATTGTATGCAATTACCAACGCCAACACCTCAGTTTGTGTTTTTTGCTAATTTACCTCAATATGTAAAAGATCCCTACAAGCGTTTTATTGAAAACAAACTAAGAGAACATTATAATTTTAGTGGTGTACCTATTGATATTTATTTCAGACAAAAATAAAAATTAACATTTTGTACAATAAATTTTATGAAAAGTAGTTTTAATATTGCATTAAAATTACTTTTTTTATTTTATACTATGTTTAAAACCTTGTTAACTGCACTCATTCTGTTGAGTTCTTTTGCTGTGTCAGCACAAAATCAACTCATTTTCAAAGGGAAATTAATCGACAACACCTCAAAGGTTCCTTTAGAATCTGCTACTATTTATTTAACTCGAGAAAAAGATTCTGCTGTAATTGAATATACCATTTCAAACAAAAAAGGGGAATTTGAACTTAAAGTCTCGCCTCAAACATCTCCTTGCACCTTAAAAATAGCTTTTCTAAAGCTTGAAACTTTTACTAAACGTTTTGAAAGCATCAAGGCTGATTTTGATTTTGGAACTATAGCTTTAACTCCAAAAGACGCTCAAATTGAAGAAGTAGTGATTAATGTTGAAGCTCCACCTATTCGAATAAAAAAAGACACCTTAGAGTTCAATGCGGCTTCTTTCAAGTTGCGTCCTGATGCTAATGTAGAATCTTTGTTGAAACAGTTACCAGGTGTAGAGATTGATGCTGATGGTAAGATTACAGTAAACGGTAAAGAAGTCAATCAAATATTGGTTAATGGTAAACCCTTTTTTGATAAAGACGGTAAAGTAGCCTTGCAAAATTTACCCGCCACAATGATTAATAAAGTTCAGGTGACAGATACTAAAACTAAAAAAGAAGAGAAAACGGGTACAAACGCTGCTTCAAACAATGCCAGTATTAATTTAACCATAGATGAAAAAAAGAACAAAGGCTTTTTTGGTAAAGCTATGGGAGGATATGGAACAGATGAACGATATGAGTCCAGTGGTATAATAAATTACTTTAAGAATAAAACCAAATTGAGTGTCTTGGCTTCGGCAAATAATATTAACTCGGTTGGCTTCTCTATGGATGAGGTATTTGATAATATGGGAGGAGGACGAAATGGCTCAAAGTTATGGGTGAATAATGATGGAAGTTATTGGTATAATGGACAAAATTTTGGTTCAAGCACAGGTATTACTGAGTCTAATTTGGTCGGAATCAATTATTCAGATGAATATTTTAAAAAAATGGACTTGTCCAGTAGTTTTTTTCATTCGGGTACTAATAACAAAAACACAAATAAAACCAGCAGAACGACTTTACTTCCAACAGGAACGTTCACGACTAATTCTATATCTAGTACTAAAACAGACACACAATATAACAATGTGGACTTTGTAGCGGATGTGAAACTAGATTCAACTTTCTCCATTGTATTTGAACCCAAGATTAGTCAAAATAACAGAAAAAATTATAGTGATTCACAGAGTACTTCTTTTGAAAATGGACAATTAATTAATGATTTTACGTCTAAAAATAATGCCGAATCTACTAATAAAGCGATTCAAAATACAACCACATTGACCAAAGCTTTTCGTAAAAAGGGTAGAAGTGTGTCTTTGGTTTTAGATAATGAAAACAATACCAACGACGACAATACGCAAACTAATTCTCAAACGAATTTTTATCAAAATAACACACCATCAGATATTCGAGATCAAATTAGTACATCTCAAGCAAAATATGATAACTACGCTGCTTCTTTTGAATACATGGAACCCATCACCGATTCCTTGTCGATTAAATTAGGAACCACCTTAGATTATAAATGGAACAAAAATACCAATGCAACGTTTGATTATGATCCCATAACTAATGCGTATACTTCCACAAATGATTTGTTAACAATGGTGTATCAGTCTAAAACAAATGAGTTTTCTACTTATGCGGGAGTAAGTATGAATAAAAATAAATATAATTTTAATATAGAATTAGGAACGACCTCAATTACTAATACTAATAATTCTGAATATTTAGGGCTGGCCACTCGATTAGATAAAAGTTTTATGTTACCTAAAGCAAATGTTTATGGAAGCTACAAGTTCAACAAATCGGAAAGTCTCTGGGTGAATTATTATTTGAATTATAATGTGCCAAGTGCAACCCAATTATTGCCAATTCAAAACTTGTCAAATCCTTTAAATACCATAACAGGAAATGCAGATTTGAATATCAATAAAACTCACTCCGTATATTTATCTTATAGAAATTATGATTTTGCTACACGTTCAGGGTACGGTATGTGGTCGGGCATAAATTACAATGAATCAGAAGTAACTTCTATTTCAGTATTTGATGAAAACAGAAAACGGAACACTACTTATGTAAATGTGAGTGGAACTCATAATGCTTGGCTAGGAATCTATTGGAATAAATCAATTAAGAAAGAAAAAATCAATTACCGTTATGAATTGAGATTGAATAACAATTTAACTTATGATAAAGGATTTGTAAACGGACAAATGTTTACTAGTACTTCTTATGCGATTACGCCCACAGCTCGTTTTACCTATGATTGGACCGATATAATTACGATTGCGCCAAGTTATAATTTTTCTAAACAGTTTATCAATTATACCAATTATACCATCGATAAAACAAATTTTTATACTCATAAACTAAATCTTCAAGTGACTGCTTTCTGGCCTAAGAAATGGACTTTTGGAAATGATTTTGGTTATAACTATAATTCCAATTTAGGAGCAGGATTTAAAAAAGATTTTTACTTATGGAATACCAGTTTGGCTTATTCATTTTACAAGGATAAATTTTTAGCAAAAGTTAAAGTATATGATTTGCTAAATCAAAATCAAAGCACCCGAAGAACCGTCACAGAAAATGCCATCACTGATGAAGAAAATATTGTTTTAAAACGCTATGTCATGTTCTCTTTAACGTATAAGATTCATATGTTTGATAGTAAAGAGAAAAAAGAAGGTAGACGTTTTATGATGATGTAATAAAAAAGGGTTTTCTTAAGAAAACCCTTTTTTATGTTCCTATTTTTAATTTTTATTTAGTACTAGATGTAATGCCTAATAACGGATGACTTGATAAACGCCACCTGATGAAATTTGTTCTTTCATCAAGTTTTGTGTGTTGTGTTAGTTTATTCTAGATGATTCAACTTATAGGAATAGATTAAACCCATTTGAAAGCGAATAAACAATATGTCCAAAAAAATTAATGACACATCTTTTTGTAATCTGCTATCATTCTTAAATAAGGAGTAATTTGAATTTCAGAATCTAAATTATTTAACAATATGTTTTTTTCATCATTTTTGATTGTTTTGTTACTCTTAATCTCTTTCTTTCTTGTTTTTTCTAGTTCTTCAATATCGAAATAGTTCGAATCAAAGTTCCAAATATTTTTTTCAATTACATTTTGTTTTACAAATTCGGGGCAGTTTTTGAAAACTTCAATTAAACCTCCTGACCATTTTTTAAGTAACTTTGTCTTGCTAAAAATATCAGTAAAATTATAATCCATGACATTTATAGCAAAATTATCTTTAGGATTATTCAAATAAATCATAGTTGCAGCTTTTTCAAAATGACCAGATGGATTACCGTTTGCCCCTTCTGTTTCTTCATATATGTCATAGGAGAAAACATTGATGATATCTTGTGAATAGAATGGTAACCAGGCTTTCTTTTTCAAATCTTTTATCGTTCCGTCTGAATTTACAGTTGCTAAATCCATAAGTTTGTAATGACCGAAATTAACCCCGTCTTCAATAATTTTTACTTCAATGATTTCATCACTAGTTAGATTGATTTCTTTTTGAGCTAGTTCTTTTTTAAAACTAAATGATTTGTCAGATAAATTCAAAGCATCAATGGGATTCGATGAAAATGCATTTTTAAAATTGAAACTTAAAGCTTTATTTTGGATGAAACCATAAATGTATCCAATTTCTTTGGTGCCATTTCGATATGTAATTTCAGCTTTGGTATATTTCGCGGAAAAATCAACTTTTAAAAATAATAAATTAATTTCATTTAATTTTCTAGAGCCTATTATTTGAGAGTTAATAAGTGTTGGAAAAAGTAATAGGATAAAAAAAATTTTTTTTTTCAACTTTTCATTAAATAGAATCATTTTTGTATGGATATAAATGTGTTAAAACTTGTTTACTCTTTTGTTTGTAAAATATAGGAAAACATTAGATTATGAAAGAAGACTAGCGTTTAACGAACAAATATATAAAAAATGTAAGAAAAAATATTTTATTTTTGATAGTGTAAGATATACAATTAATTTAGTTATTGGTTCTAAAAAAAATATAGGTAATTTATTATTTTTCTTCTAATTTATTAGAATATTCATGCCAATTTGGTGTAAAATCATTTCGGTAAAAATACAGCATTGATATAGTATTAATAATAAATGAATACATGTTGTAGAAGAAAGATAAAATCCATGTAAAAAATAATAAACTCCGTAGCGTAATAACGAATTATATAATCACACCAATAAAAAAGGCTTCCATTTTTGGAAACCTTTTTAAATTTATACAGTAAAGGGATGTTGCCATCAAGTGTAAAAGAAAGATTACCAACTTCCGCCAGCACCTCCTCCTGAGAAGCCGCCGCCGCCAAAGCCGCCACCAAAACCTCCAGAGGAACCCCCTCCAAAACCTCCGCCAAATCCACCACCACGTCCCATTCGGCTCAATAAGATGAAGTCACCTAAATCAGGACCGCCACCAAAACCACCTCGGTTGCCTGGACCTCTGTGCTTAGACGAAATTAAAATAAAGAGAATAATAAATGCAATAATGATGATAATTGGTATCAGACCTGGGCCTTCTTCTTCGCGTTGTCCTTTGTATTTCCCTTTTAGAACTTGAAAAATAGCGTCAACACCTTTGTCTAGCCCTTGATAATAGTTGCCTGCTTTGAATTCTGGAATAATTATATTTCTAACAATTTCACCATTAATTCCAGCAGTTAGTTTTTCTTCTACGCCATATCCCGGTGCAATCCAAATCTTTCGATCTTTCTTCGAAAGTAAAATCAAAACGCCATTATCTTCTTTCGACTGACCAATGCCCCATTCGTGTCCCAATTTAGGAGCCAATAAACCAATGTCTTCTCCTTTTAAATCGTCAATAGAAATAAAAACCAGTTGAGTAGAAGTACTGTCCGCATAATTAATTAGTTTCTGTTCTAATTGTTTTGCTTCAGTAGCACTTAAAACCTTGGCATAATCATACACAGAAGTCTGAAAATCTGGTTTTTTAGGTATTGTAAATTGTCCAAAAGAAAGGGTTGTTGAAAGGAACAGTAAAAATGGAACTAAAACAACGTTAAACATTGATTTTGAAACGGATAACTTCATCTTAATTTCTTGATATTTCATTAGACAATTCATTGGTGTCGGTGGCAGCATCATAGGGGAAATACTGTTTTAAACGTTCTCCTGCTCTAAGAATGCCTTCCACTAATCCTTGTTTGTACGCTCCGTTTTTAAAATGAGATAGAACTAAATTTTTAGTACTGTCCCAAAAATCAGCCTCAACTTTTTCGTGAATGCCTTGATCGCCTAAAAGGGCAAAACTTTTCGTTTGAAGACATACATAAAACAAAACCCCATTTTTCAATTGTGTAGCTTCCATGCCCAATTCATAAAAAACCTCCTTGGCTCTTTCGAGTGGAGGTTTTGAACTGTTTTCTTCAATATGCACACGGATTTCGCCAGAGGTGTTTTGTTCAGCTTCTACAATGGCTTGAACAAGCTCTTGCTCTTCAGTTGGAGTCAAAAAATCCTTAGCCTTAACCATTACTTTTTGTCGTTTTTGAAATCAAAATTAACTTCTACAGGTTTCTCGGCACCAGCAACAGCATCAAAATAAGGTTTCTCTTTGTAGTTGCCTAAGAATAAAGAATTAGGAAAAACTAAAATATAGTTGTTGTATTTTTGAACAGATTCATTAAAACGTGTACGAGCAGTTAAAATTTGATTTTCTGTACTAGCCAATTCATCTTGTAACTTTAAGAAATTTTGATTCGCTTTTAAATCAGGATATTGTTCTACAGTTACCAATAATCTCGATAAAGAACTGTTTAAATTACCTTGAGCTTGGTTAAATTGAGCCAATTGTTCAGGTGTCATATTAGTGGGATCTATCTTTACAGAAGTAGCCTCGGAACGTGCTTTGATCACTGCTTCTAAGGTTGATTTTTCAAAATCTGCCGAACCTTGAACGGTTTTAACTAGGTTACCAATTAAATCATTTCTTCTTTGGTAAGTGGTTTCCACGTTACCCCATTCTTTACTTACTTCTTGATTTACACGTACAGCCCCATTTTTAATGCTGATGTACCAAAAAAATAAAATCGCTAATAAACCTAAAATAATAGCAATCGGTAAATACTTTCTCATAATTCTGTTGTTTTAATTTTTTATATTTATTTGTTTTAAAATTCGTTTTCTTCCGCTAATCAAATAGAAAATACCGGTCATAAACCAAAGGAAGACAAAACCTATGGTCCACATGAATCTTTCGGTACCATCAATAGTTTTAGATTCATATACTTCGAGTAAGCAGGATACAATAAAAGTGATTAAAGCTAGAATGCCTAAAGTCATAAACATCCCTGAAAATTCTAATTTCTGCAACTTTAATATGGCACCTATTAAGGTAAGAGCAAATGTTAACCAAAAGCTGGCTTTTACCACGTCAAATTTCATTTATAATTCTTTCTTTAAATTTAATAATTGCATTTTTACTCCCTCAAGTTTAGCAATAATCTCAAATTTATCTAAACTCTTCTTTTTGTTTTCTTTTAAATGTACTTTGGCACCTTCGAGTGTAAACCCGCGCTCTTTCACTAGGTGATAAATTAATTGCAAGGTTTTCACATCATCAGGTCTAAACATACGGTCGCCCTTTGCATTCTTTTTCGGATTGATTTCATCAAATTCTTTATCCCAAAATCGAATTAAAGAGGCATTGACATCAAAAGCTTTTGCTAATTCGCCTATACTGTAATATCTTTTTTCTGGTAAATTCAATTGCATGTTCTGCCTTATCTATTTGTTACTATTAGTCTTGTTATTTTTTAAATGTTACATCAATTTTATTTCTAAAAAATGAAATTAACGTAATCTTTTAGACGCCCTTCAAATTAATCCAACGACTGGTTTTCTTGATTCGCTAATTGCGCTAGTAATACATATTCTTTCGCTGAAATCGAACCATAATAAAAGTTCAATGGATTAACGATTTCACCATTTTTATGCACTTCATAATGCAAATGGGGCGCTTCACTTCTGCCGGTACTGCCTACATAACCAATAATATCTCCACGTTTTACACGCTGTCCAGCTTTTACTTTATATTTACTTAAATGGGCATATAAGGTCATGTATCCGTATCCATGCGTAATTTCAATATGATTGCCGTAACCGGATAAGGATGCGTCTGCTTTTCGAACTATACCATCACCCGTTGCATAAATAGGAGTGCCCGTTTTGGCCGAAAAATCCATGCCTTTGTGGAATTTTCTAATTTTGGTAAATGGGTCACTTCGGTATCCAAATCCAGAGGCCATTTGTCGCAAATCTTCGTTTTTAACTGGTTGAATGGCTGGAATGGCAGCTAATAATTTTTCCTTTTGCTTCGCTAATTTTGTAATATCATCTAGTGAGTTCGATTGAATAGCTAAAGCCTTCATAATTTCATCTACTTTTTTAGAGGAATTAATAATTAAATCACTATTGTTAAATCCTTCTAAGTCTTTATACCGATTCACGCCGCCCAATCCAGCTCTGCGCTCTTCTTCATTGATTGGAGAACTGTTAAAATATACCCGATATAAATTATTGTCACGGTCTTCAATAGCGGTTAAAGCTTCGTCCATTAGTGCTACTTTATTGGTTAACAATTTGTAGTTTAACTTCATGGTTTCTAGTTCTCTAGCTTGTAATTTAGACTTAGGTGTTTCAAAGAACGAGGTGTTGGCTAAGATAAAAAAACATAAAAAACCAAATAAAGCAGACGATAACAAAAACAACAGCGCCATACCTATTTTTTTTCTTTTTTTAGGGATAATTCTTTTGAACGCTAATTTTTCTGAATCGTAATAATATTTTACCTTCGCCATTGCTAAAAATTACTATTTTTGTGCTCGTTATCACAAAGTAACAATAATTATACGGATAAACTAAAAAAATGTTTCAAATTAGGAGCAGATATTTTAGTCTATTCCTCACAAGTCGTCCTGCTGTCCGCTCTACAAGGTGTCGCTCCCATCAGGGCTATACTTGACGTAAAGTAGATCAATCACATAAAACTAGGATGAATTTTTCAAGCTAGTAAACAAATAAATGAAGTAAACATGAAGTCACAAGACATTCGTAAAGCGTATTTAGATTTTTTTAAAAGTAAGGACCACTTAATTGTTCCTTCTGCACCTATCGTTTTAAAAGACGATCCAACCCTTATGTTTAATAATTCGGGTATGGCGCAGTTCAAAGAATTTTTTTTAGGAAACGGAACACCAAAAAGTGCCCGTATCGCCGACACGCAAAAATGTCTTCGTGTTTCTGGTAAGCATAATGATTTAGAAGATGTAGGTTTTGATACGTACCACCACACCATGTTTGAAATGTTAGGTAACTGGTCGTTTGGTGATTATTTCAAGAAAGAAGCCTTGGCTTGGGCTTGGGAATTTTTAACCGAAGTGTTGAAGTTGGATAAAGACCGTTTGTATGTTTCGGTTTTTGAAGGAAATCCAGCAGAGAACGTTCCATTTGACCAAGAAGCGTTTGATATTTGGAAACAATACGTTTCAGAAGACCGTATCATCTTAGGAAATAAAAAAGACAATTTCTGGGAAATGGGCGACCAAGGTCCGTGTGGTCCGTGTTCGGAAATTCATATCGATTTACGTTCAGATGCGGAGCGCGCAGCTGTTTCTGGTCGTGATTTAGTAAATGCCGATCATCCACAAGTAGTGGAAATTTGGAACAACGTATTTATGGAATTCAACCGTAAAGCAGATGGTTCGTTAGAAAAATTACCTGCCCAACACGTGGATACGGGTATGGGATTTGAGCGTTTGTGTATGGCCATGCAAAATGTAACTTCAAATTATGATACCGATGTTTTCACACCACTAATTGCTAAAGTTTCAGCAATAACAGGATTAAAATACACCAATAACGAAGTTAAAGATATTTCAGAGGAGCAAAATAAAATCAATATTGCCATTCGTGTAATTGTAGACCACGTGCGTGCCGTAGCGTTTGCTATTGCCGACGGTCAGTTGCCTTCGAACACAGGTGCGGGTTATGTAATTCGTCGTATTTTACGTCGTGCCATTCGTTACGGATTTACGTTTTTAGGAACCAAAGAACCTTTCATCAATCAATTAGTTGAGGTATTGGCGAATCAAATGGGTGAATTTTTCCCTGAGATTAAATCGCAACAACAATTGGTTACTAATGTAATTCGCGAAGAAGAAGCGTCTTTCTTAAGAACTTTGGAGCAAGGATTACAATTATTAGATAAAGTAGTTGCAGAAACATCAGGAAAAGAAGTTTCGGGTGAAAAAGTATTCGAATTGTACGATACTTTTGGTTTCCCGAAAGACTTAACGGCTTTGATTTTAAAAGAAAAAGGCTATTCATTTAATGAAACTGAATTCGAAAACGAATTACAAAAGCAAAAAGCACGTTCTCGTGCGGCTTCAGAAGTAACGACTGATGACTGGAAAGTTCTAATTGATGGAAACGTGGAAACATTCGTGGGTTATGACCAAACGGAAAACAACGTTAAAATCACTAGAATTCGTAAAGTAGATTCTAAAAAAGATGGTGTTTTGTATCAAATTGTATTAGATGCAACTCCTTTTTATCCAGAAGGTGGTGGACAAGTAGGTGATAAAGGAACCTTAGTTTCGGCTAACGAAACCATCGAAATTATCGATACGAAAAAAGAAAATAACTTAATTCTTCATTTCGCAAAACAACTTCCAGAAAATGTGGAAGCTGCATTTGTAGCCAAAGTAAATACCGATTTAAGAACGTCAACTTCTAAAAATCACTCGGCTACGCATTTAATGCATTTGGCCTTGAGAAGCATTTTAGGAACACACGTAGAACAAAAAGGGTCGTTAGTAAATCCAAATTACTTACGTTTCGATTTTTCTCATTTCTCTAAAGTTTTGGATGAAGAATTGCGTCAAGTGGAAGCTCTTGTGAATCAGCAAATTGAAGCACAATTACAATTACAAGAGTACAGAAATATTCCAATTCAAGAAGCTTTAAACAAAGGAGCAATGGCTTTATTTGGAGAAAAATATGGTGATACGGTTCGTATGATTGAATTCGGCGACAGCAAAGAGCTTTGTGGTGGAATTCACGTGAAAAATACCGCGGATATTTGGCATTTCAAAATCATTTCTGAAGGGGCTGTTGCAGCAGGAATTCGTCGTATTGAAGCGATTACGGGTGATGCTGTTAAAGCGTTCTATAAAAATCAAGAAAACACGTTAGCGGAAATTAAAGAAGTATTGAAAAACCCTCAAGATGTTATAAAATCAGTAGCTTCATTACAAGAGGATAATGCCAAGTTGAAAAAACAAATTGAGCAATTAATAAAAGAAAAGGCAAAAAACCTTAAAGGGGAATTGGCTTCTCAAATTCAAACTATTAATGGTGTTGATTTTTTAGCTGTTCAAGTGGATTTAGATGCTAATGGAGCAAAAGATTTGGCGTATGAATTAGGTCAAAATAAAGACAATTTATTCTTGGTTTTAGCAACCGTGAATGATGAAAAACCTATGTTGACTTGTTATGTGTCAAAAGAATTAGTAGATGCTAAAGGCTTAAATGCAGGTCAAGTTGTACGCGAACTTGGAAAATACATTCAAGGTGGCGGTGGCGGTCAAGCCTTTTTTGCAACTGCTGGAGGTAAAAATTCAGCGGGCGTGAAAGAAGCATTGGAAAAAGCAGTTGATTTTGTGAAGTAAATTTTCAAAATATATAATTTCAATCCTGACAAGTTTTTAAAACGCGTCAGGATTTTTTATTTAAAGTTTACTTATCACGGCGATAGCTTCAATTTCAATTAACCATTCTGGATTACCTAAAACCGAAACACCAACCAAGGTACTTGCTGGATAATCGGTTTCCCCTAAAAATGATCTGCGAACTTTTCTAAAAATGGGTAAATCTATTTCTGGATTAAAATTTACAATATAGGTATTCATTTTCACCACATCTTGAAAACTGGCCTTGCATGTTTTTAAAAGTTCATCCAAGTTTTTAAATGTAGCAATACTTTGTTCTTCTAGATTTGAACCGGTGCCTATTTGTCCGGAAATATAAAGGGTAATGGTTTCTTTTGTCTCGACTTTTACAACTTGTGAAAAGCCTGCATTTGGTTCTATATATTCTTTTTTAAACATCTTTTATTTTCGTTCTCCAATTTGTTGTCTCCACATAGCGTAATACAAGCCTTTACTGTCTACTAAATCTTGGTGTTTTCCTTGCTCTATGATATTACCTTTTTCCAGTACAAATATTTTATCAGCATGCATGATTGTTGACAAACGATGCGCAATTAAAACGGTAATACGTTCTTGATTGGAAATCGATTTAATGGTTTCGTTAATCGCTTCTTCAGTAATGGAATCTAACGCTGAAGTGGCTTCGTCAAAAATCAATAAATTCGGGTGTCTTAAAATTGCCCTTGCAATAGAAAGGCGTTGTTTCTCTCCACCGGAAACTTTAATTCCACCTTCACCTATTGTTGTTTCTAATCCGTTTTCGGCACGTTTTAATAAGTTTTGGCAACTCGCTTGTTCTAAGGCATGTAACAATTCTTCATCGGTAGCATTAGGTTTAACAAATAATAAGTTTTCTTTGATTGTACCAGAAAATAACTGAGCATCTTGGGTTACAAAGCCTAATTGTTTTCTTAATTCAATTAAATCAACTTCTTTTTCATCAATCTCGTTGTAAGAAATGGAGCCCTCATTGGGTTTATAAAGTCCTACTAATAATTTCACTAGCGTTGTTTTTCCAGATCCAGATGGACCAACAAAGGCCACGGTTTCTCCCTTTTTTATTTCAAAGTTAATGTGTTCAACTGCTTTAAAATTGGCCGTTTGGTGTTGGAAACTCACATTTGAAAATGTTAATTTTTCAATAGTGCCTATTCTGGTAGGCTGTGCAGGTTTATACTCAGACTCTTTTTCCAATAAGTTTTTAAAGTTATCCAACGAAACTCTGGTTTCATTTTTTACAATGATAAACTGACTCATTTCCTGTAAAGGATTGAAAATAAAGAAAGTAAAAAACGTCATTGTTAATAAATCACCCACTACAATTTTACCTTGAAAAACAAAATAATACAAAGTAAAAACTACTAAAGTACGCATAAAATGTACGGTTGTTCCTTGTATAAAGCTTAAACTTCTTATATAACGAATCTTTTGTAGCTCTAGTTTAAGTATCTTTAGTGTATTTAAGTTTAATCGGTTTTCTTCTTGATGGGTTAAACCTAAACTTTTAACCAATTCAATATTGCGTAAACTTTCGGTGGTGGCGCCTGCTAATGCATTGGTTTGTCTGACAATTGTTTTGGAAACTTCTTTTATTTTTTTTCCTAAATATGAACTCACTAATCCAATGATAGGTGCTGTAACAATGAAAATTAAAGCGATTTTTATATCAATTCGAGCGATGTAAATGAATACAAATACAAATCCTACAACTGTTTGAAATACTAATGAAATAGATAAATTAATTAATTTTTCAGAGTCAATACGTACCTTTTGTAGTTTGTTTAGTGTTTCACCACTGCGTTGGTCTTCAAACTGAGCGAAGGGTAAATCCAATGATTTTTTGATGCCGTCGGTATACATGGCAGCTCCGGTGCGCTGAATGACAATGTTAGTAAAATAATCCTGAAAGTTTTTTGTAATACGAGAAATCATAGCTATGAAAACAGATAGTCCAAGCCAAAATCCTACGGACTTCAAGAATCCCATTTCATTGCCTTTATATTTTGCAATTCCTACGCCACAATCTTGCATGAGTTTACCTGTGATAACGGAATCACTCAAACTAAAACAAATATTTAATGCTGCCATTACCAAGGCGATTGCCAGTAATGCATAATGTTTTTTTAAATAAGAATATAATAGATTCATAACAATTTAATTAGTAATTTTGGTTTAAAGAACCAGTAGATATTTCTGAAAGCATGCAATTTAGTTTAAAAGTACCGTTAGTTCCATCGCAAACTCCTTTAGATTATGATTCAAAAGTACTCTTGTTAGGTTCTTGTTTTTCAGAAAATATTGGAAGCAAATTTACGTATTTTAAATTTCAAACCACGATTAATCCTTTCGGAATTATTTTTAATGCTGTATCCCTGGAACTATTGATTAAACGCTGCTTAGATAAAGACTATTTCACCGAACAAGATGTTTTTTTTCATCAGGATTTATGGCATTGCTTTGAGGTTCATTCTGATTTATCACATCCGGATCAAAATAAATTCTTGACTGTGTTGAACAATAAACTGAATGAATTAAATCAAAAGATCAAAGAACTTACACATGTATTCATAACATTCGGTACTTCGTGGGTTTATCGACATAGAGAAACTCAACAAATTGTTGCGAATTGTCATAAAGTACCACAAAAGGTCTTTGAAAAGGAGTTGCTTTCCGTAGACCAAAATAGAGTAAGTATTCAAAATTTAATGTCTTTTTTTTATGAATTGAATCCAAAATTGCAGCTTGTGTTTACTATTTCACCTGTTCGACATATCAAAGATGGTTTCTTTGAAAATCAGGTAAGTAAAGGTCATTTGTTTGCAGCTTTGCATCAAATTTGTTCAGAGATTGATACTAGAGTGAATTATTTTCCTTCTTATGAAATTGTTCAAGACGAACTTAGAGACTATCGTTTTTTTGAGAAAGATATGTTGCATCCTAATGCGTTAGCTATTGATTACATTTGGGAGCAATTGACTTCTATTTATTGTACAGAATCAACTCATTCTATAATGAAGGAAATAGCTTCTATTCAGAAAGCATTAGCTCATAGATCGTTCAATCCAAATACAGCGAGTCACCAAAAATTTTTGTTTGCACTTCAACAGAAAATAAAAATAATTCAAAATAAAGTAACCCATATTCAATTTTAAGATGACACAATACACAACAAATTCTTTTTTTGGTAAGTTTATAGAGTTTCGTAAATGGTTAGTCGTGATGCTAGTTGCTATTTTACTGCTTTTAGTTTACAAATTTTTGAGTAAAACGGATACTTCTACCACGACAGTTGAATATGATACTGCATTGATTCAACAACAAATTAAGAATGTTGGTAAATTAGTCGTTACTGAGGGACATTTTTCTGAAGTAATGACCTATAAGGATCAAAAAAAGTATTTAGGGGATTGGCTATCATTTGAGAAGAAAGCAATTGTTGTGATTAATGCGGAAGTAACAGTTGGTTTCGATTTAAGTCAAGTGAGATTTGAAGTGGACTCTATTCATAAAATTCTTAAAATAAAGAATTTACCAAAAGAAGAAATTAAGATAAGTCCTGACTATAAATATTACAATATTGATGAAAGTACTTTTAATGAATTTGAGGGCAAGGATTATAATAAGATTAATAAAATAGCTAGGGCCAATTTAGCTAAAAAAATTAATTCGTCTTCGTTAAAAACAGATGCTAAAAAACGATTAAAGGAGGAATTGTATAAACTATATTCATTTGTAGAAATTTTAAAATGGAAGGTTGAGATAGAAGGGGTTTTGGTAGATCATAAAGAGCAAATGAATCAGTTTTTGGATTAATTAAAAAAGTCCCGATTAAATCGGGACTTTTTTTATAATTTACTTTCTAAACTTTGCCAACCTCCACCGTTAATACAATCTATTCCATTTTGTTTTAGGATAGAAGTAGCTTGAGCACTTCGCATTCCTGAACGGCAACAAGCAATCACAGGTCTGTTTAATTTTTTAATTTCGCTAATTTTGGATCCTAAAATCTGTAGTGGAATGTTTTTTGAACCTTTAATGTGTCCACTTGCAAATTCTTCATAAGTTCTAACATCTAAAATTACAGCATTTTTTTGTGTGTAAGTTGCAATTTCATTGGTTTTATTTCCAAAACCAAGCATATCTAATATTCCCATGTTTCTTTTTTTAGGCAAATGTAGCGTAGTTTCTCTAATGGTGTTGTAACAAACGTTACAATTAGGCCATTACAGGAGAAATTAGTTCTAATCCATTGGTGATTAAATGAGCAATTTCTGGGCGATTAATTTTTACTTTTTCTAAATGGTTTTGAACTTTTTCAATAAAATCATGTTGCTGGGTTTTATAAGCTAATTCTAAAATTTCTAAACTTAATAGCCAATCATTTGGATGAGCGGAAGAAACAGCAGCAAAAGCTTCTTTTAAGGTAATTTCCGCTGCTCTATTTTCTCTAATATTTCTTATGTTCTTATATAGTCGTTCTAATTCTTCACGCTCTGGAGATTTCTTTTGTTTTATGGTTTGACTTGAAGGCACATGGTTAATCATGTCAAAACTAGTTACATCAGCTGGCCCAGAGAACGCAGATATAACTTCCTTGCCCACAGCCATATCATAAATACCCCATTCTGGTTGGAATAAGATAGTATCGCCATGAGTAACGATACAATTTTTAAATTTAATCAGTAATATTTTGCCTTGAATATTTCGAGTACCTGTTATAATTTCACCACTTACTTTAATATTACCTTCAAATTCTAGAGTAACTTGTTCTCCTTCATAGATGGCATAAGCACTCAAGTCTCTTGGACTCATGTCTTCAATAGCTAAATTAATTCCCTTTAATTTTCCTATTGGAGATCCAAAACCTTCAGCATGATAAGCAGTTCCATGGCCTACTAATTCTTTTTCACGATAAGAAAGTGCTGTTTTTCCTATAGTTTGTACATAAATTGGTTTTCCTTCTTGTTCAATCACGTTTGAGAAAACTCCAGATACTTGGAGTCCTGTACTTAATTCTATAGTTCCAAGAGCTTTCGAAGCTATTAATTTTCTGATTCCTGAAAGACCTCCAGTACGAAGTGCCATTTTATTTGCAAACTCTTCTAAAACCATGCTTAGATGAGCAAAGTCAGGAGTTACAAAGAGTTGAGGCTGAGGTTTAGTAATGTCAAAACTCACATCAGCTGCTTTGATGTCATAAGGTAGTTTTTTTACATGGTCTGTCATGCACCAAGCACTTTCTCCAATAGAAGAGAGTAATCCCGCACCATAAATTTTAGGATTGTCAATCGTTCCTATTAAACCATATTCAACAGTCCACCAATGCAAATTTCTGATTCTTGACATTTCAGACAACTCACCCATGTTGTTTTGAAGGAAATCAACTTGTGCTTCAGCTTTTTCAATTTCTTCTTGAGGGGTATCTTCAGCTTCTTTTAGGATAGAAAGCAAACGAATAGCTTCATACAATTCATAATCACGTGCTGAGGAAATAGCCTTACAACCAATTTCGCCAAATCGTCTCAAGTATTCTGCATATTCTGGATTCGCAATAATTGGGGCATGACCAGCGCCTTCATGGATAATATCTGGAGCAGGGGTGTATTCAATATGTTCTAATTGACGAATGTCACAAGCTATAACTAAAACATTATATGCTTGAAATTCCATAAAAGCATTCGGTGGAATGAAGCCATCTACAGCTACAGCAGCCCAGCCAATTTCTTTTAATATTCGATTCATTCCATACATACTTGGAATAGAATCAATATCAATCCCCGTTTTTTGAAGTCCTTCTAGATAAGAATCATGTGCTACTTTTGACAAATAATCCACATTTTTTCGCATTACATAACGCCATACAGCTTGATTGATTGGCGTATAATCTTCATAATTTTGTGGTTTAATAAATTGTTTTAAGTGAGCAGGTAATCTGTCAATCAGCGGATTGCTTTCAAAATGTGTTTCCATAATTTTAATCGGGTTGCTTGAGGTAAAATTACGAATTTTTCAGAAATTAAGAAAGCAATTTGCGAATTTGGTAATTTTTATCTTTTTAAACTGAAATGAGCCTTGAATTCTTTAGCAACTCCATTTTCTTGGTATTCTAATAAAAACCAGTAATCTGTAGAAGGCATTGCTTTTTCATTGTAAGTTCCATCCCAGCCGTTACTATTTATTGTTGGACTTAATTGTTTGATTAATTTACCATATCGGTCAAAAATATACAATTTTGCATCGGGTTGATTTAATGTACTTATGTTCCAAGTGTCATTGTATCCATCACCATTAGGAGTAAAGAATTTGGGATAATCTATTACAAGGAATTCTTTTTGTAAAAAAGTACAACCATCAGTATCTATTACAGATATAATGTGAGTTCCACTACTAACATTAGTAAATACATTGGAGGATTGTATTGGACCTTCATCAAGATAATATTGTAAGGTTCTAGTTCCATTTAAAACATTAGCTGTTATTGTAGCGTTTTCACTAAAATAATCACTTTGAATTACTGTTAAACTTGATGCTGGTATGGTTTGAGTTATTGTTGCTGTTGAAGTAGTTAAAGTCGGATCTGAAGTACAACCCGTAATTGCATCAATAGCAATTACACTGTAAGTTCCTATTTGATTTACTTCAAGAGTTGCATTCGTAGCTCCAGGAATTAAATTGCCATTACTATCATACCATAAGAAATTATAATCACTATCATTTAAACCTGTATCAAGTGTAATGGTTTGTAGTGTACTTCCTGAAGGTGATACACAAATGGTTCCGCTTTTAAGAATTGGAGTAGGTTCTGGATTTACATTTATTCGATAATCAGTGTAAAGACTAGTGCAATTTCCTAAAGTTGACGTAATTCTATAAATAACATAACCACCCAAAGTTGAAGTTAAAATATCATTTATCGGTTGAGGTGCTATTCCAGAACCCGAGTTGGCACCAGTTACATTCACGGCTGTTATTACTTGCCAGTTTAATGTGGTACTTGATGTAAAAGGAGAAATACCAATCATTAAATTAGTTGTGTCCCCACTACAAATAGTTGAATCAATAAGAGGAATAGGTTGGCCTGGGTAAGGTGTTAATGAAACACTTCCGTTTAACGTTACCGTTCCACAACCACCTGTTGTTGAAATAGTATAAGAAAAAGCACTTGTTGGCGTTCCAGTAATAGTGATGGTG
>NZ_JAGKWP010000168.1 GCF_021151785.1 Flavobacterium sp. | reverse complement strand
GTATAATAGCTATTAGCAGTATACTAAATAAAATATGGCGTGTATTTTTAAAATTAATATTTTGATCATTCATATATACTCTAGCCATCTCTGCACCTGCATACCAAACCGCATAATATATTGCGATCAGACATATAAAGTTTGGATGCATATAATAAATGATAGTCGCTACCGCTGACAAAGAAACCGACAAATAAAAAGGTGATAAATTATATTTTTTACCAATCAGCAATGTAGGTATGAAGGCCATGTAGTACCACCATTCATTTGCCAATGACCAGAAAGGAGGATTTCCTTTCACAGGAAAAACAATATTACCGCGAAATATTTCCTGGTTTTGCAGCATAAAGATATTCCCGATTATCTCCTTAATATTTAAGGGAAATAATTCATTCGATATATAAGAACAGATTAGTGTTATTAGAATTGCTATAATAAACAAGGGATAAATTCTTCTAAATCGCTTTCTGAAATAAATGCTAAAATCTTCCTGTTTGCGGATATAAGAATAATAAATAACGAAACCACTTAATAAGAAAAAAGCTGTAACCGCTTCAGCTCCGAATAAATTAAAACGCACAATATAAGCTGGCAATACATTTATATATGTTAATACATAATGAACAATCAATACATAGATTGCAGCAGCAGATCTTATAAATTCGAGTTTAATAAATTTCATTTGATAATGGATATAAGATCTATTTAAACTTTTTCACAGTTTCTATTAAGGAATTTCTGCCATGTACTTTATCATTAAAGACTTCTTTATTTTTAAATAAGAACCGTCCCACAAAAAGCAAAACCGCTTTTTCAGACAAAATTCTTGCAAGAACTAATGTTCTTATCAAAGCAGGATTTTTTATTTTGTTAAACTTTCGCAATAAATACCACCTGTTTTTATAAAAACGAATTACACGATGACTTACTTTCTGAGGTGTTCCGCTTCCTTTATGGAATGCTCTGAGAGGTAATATGCCAATTCCCCAACCTTTTCGTATTGCACGCATGCATATATCATGATCCAGCTCAAGCCAGTCAAAATTTTCGTCAAACAGTCCAATTTCATCCAATACTTTTTTACGGATTACCATTGCACAGGTGTATACTGTAATAGATTTGGGATTACGTAAGAAAACTTTTTGATAATATTGATATATCTTCTGTCCTAATACAATACTCATATAACCTGGCTCTGCTTCAAAAGAAGCATTAGGAAAACCATGTGCATCTTCTGTTTTAAATGCTGCGATTCCAACAGTGGGATTTTGAGTAAAATATTCTTTTATCCCTTGTGTAAAGGGTTCCAGAGGCCAGGCATCAGAATCAAAAATACAGATCAATTCAGTGTCGATAGAAGACAAACCGAGATTCAATGATTTTATCAAACCCTGATTGTGGGCTTGCTTGATCAACCTGATTTGATTTTCAAATTGATTGTTAAAAGCTTCTGTTGAAGCATCATCAACAACAGTAATTTGAATGGATTCATGTCCCGAGTGAACAATACAATGCTGAATTGCTTCACTGGTCATAGCCCATGTATTATAATTGGTTATTAAAATACCGATGCTCATTATTCTATTTTTTTATATATCTGATTACTGAAAGTTCAGAAGTCAATGTTGTCATTAAAGAAGTCAGGGATCGATTTTTATAATTTTGCTCAAACTGCTTGCTTAATGATTCTAACTCCTCCATTGAAGCTATTTTATCACTGTAATGGAGCGTATGTTGAGGTACAAATTCAAGGTGTTTGTCTGCGAAGATATAAGTAGGCAAGCCAAATGCCTGATATGAAGCAAATACTCCTGACTTATCGATAGTTCGCAAATCATAATGTATAAGACCCAGCAGCGAAGTGCTTAAAATTCCGGCAATTTCTTCTTCAGGTAGCACCCCATAAGATATAATTCCCGTTTCTGCATAAAATTCCGGCTCTAATGGAGCGCCGATATCTATGATACACTCTATCTGATAGTTTTTTTTTATTTTTAATATTTCCGTTAAATAACGGTCATAAAGATCTTTTCGGAGATTCCTTCCTCCGAAAACAACCATTTGTTTTTTCCTGACTGAGAAATTTAATTCGTGGGTTGGGGTACCCATATTTGAAAACACCGGCTGATGAATCACCTTTATTGATGATTGAACAGGAAACCATGCCTCTAACACTTTTCTATACCAGTTAGTAGTAGTTATCATCCTATCGGAATGAATGGCAATAGTACGTGCGATATAACGTTGCAAAGGAGCGGTTAAACCAGCCTTGGTCCAGATAGGTCCACTGGCACTAATTTCATGAAAAAGAGTGATCAATGACACCTTTGAATGCTTGTCAATGAGTTTAATAATTTTAAGTAACCAGAATGGTATCCCATTATAATGATACCCATAGCTGACATAATGTAAAACAACAATTATTTCATATTCTTTTTCAAAATCTGTAAAGACGTTTTCCAATGAAGATTTAAATACTTCAGGGTTGCGTTCAGAATAGAATACATCTGTATTATTTATATCTGCACTACCGGAAAAGCTTATTACCTTATTCTGTATTGAATAAATATCAAATTCTTTTTTTATCAATTCCACATATGT
>NZ_JAGKWP010000011.1 GCF_021151785.1 Flavobacterium sp. | reverse complement strand
CTCTTAAATTGCTTTAAAAGAGGTTGAAATGTATACTTTTTGTAGTTTGTTTTATTCATTGTTTCGTCTTACTTTTTTTATTACAATTCCACAAATAAAAATTGTTACTGAAATAATTAAGGCAAAAATAAGCCCCCTAATAAATGAAAAATTTCTGCCTGTGTCACTTGTAAGTTTTCGCATTGCTTCATTCTGTTCTTTAGTAAGTTCTTTACCGCCAAACATTCCGTCTTTGTCAAGGTCATAACGATTTTAGTCCCACTGATAATAAATGTCGTCAAATGTTGCAGTTCCAACAATGAGTAAATATAAGCAAAGAAAAATCGTTAAAGAAGTCCATAAAATTTTATTGTTTTCAAAAAGTATTTTCGTTTTAGAAATATTGTCAAAAGTCCAACAACACAAATAAGTGTCGGAATGGCTAAATGATATGGAATTGTAATCTCGTTCATAGCTTTCAGAATTGTTGATTTCTTAAAGTCAACCAAGCTATGAAATAAATTATCAGAAAAATTATTGGAAGTCCAATTGTCAAAACCAAATTCAATGAAATTGCATTTTTGTTTTTCAGTTGTGGTCTAAACGTCAAAATTAGTTTTCTAAAAATTATGTATAAAATTCCTGTCACTACTAAAAGTGTCAAGAAACTTATTGGATTAAATGTTGTTATGAAAGTCCAAAGTTTATTTATAAAATATTCAATTCTGTTCATAGTGTAGGTTGTCCAAAATTGCCACTAACGTCAGTTCGTCTAAAAAGCTAAATTTCTTTATCATCTAGCTTTTATAAACTCAAATATACTACTTTTTAGTAATAAATATTTGATAAATTAAAAATTGTAGTTTTAGTTGGGTTGACAAGTAAGTACTTTAAAACCTCTTTTAAATTGCTTTAAAAGAGGTTGAAATTTATACTTTTTGTAGTTTGTTTTTAAAAAATGTTAGTTGTGCAACAGTTACTGCTGTTATAGCCAGTGCTAATAAAGAGGGCTTATGTAAAACACAACATCATTTTTAACTATTTCAAATTCATCAGTTTCTTTATTGTAGACAAATTCAATAGGCTTGTTATTTCGCAATTGTAAATTATCAGAGCTTTTAGAGTCTTCCACGAACTTTGTCCAAACACGTGAAGCTGCAATAACTTTCGTTACAATTATTTTATCACGATCCTCATTATTATTATCTGTTTCAACACCTATTATATTTAAAGATTCAACAGAGTCTATTACACGACCATTTTGACTTTTAAAATTGTCTAATAACTTTCCTTTAATAACTTTTCGTAAATCTTCAACGATTTTATCCGAATCTTTTTTTCTCATAATATTTTGTTATTGGTTGGTTTTTTAATGCAATGTTTGTTTGAGCATTGCCTATAACTTATATATATGCGCTACATTATATCGCTAATCTACCCAATTTTGGATGTATATGCGCTATAAACTAGCATTACACAAATATAGTTTTTTATTCTTACAAATCATTAAATATACTTTTTATTTTTCTGAGCTATTGGTGTTAACATGCTTGTAAATCAAAGTTGTTTTGGGGCTATTAAGCACAAAGAATCTTTTAGCAAATGCTTGCAACAATCATTAAAACAAGCCTTTTTAGCCTTCAAAAACGCGATGGTAAGCTATTCAATTTTAAAGTTTTGAATTATAACTAAAAACAAACCCCGTTTAAAACGAATTAAACGAGGTCAATTTTGTGCTTATTTTCTAAATGTTATTTTTTAAGAGGGTTGTGCAACAGCTACCGATGTTATACCGCGTTTAGTCTACTACAACATCTTTTCGGATTTCTTTTTTCCATTCTTCTCCGTATTCCAGCTCTATGAGTTTTAAAACCTCTTTGTTGTATTCAATTATACATTCTAATGGGGCAGGAGTACACCCAAAATCAAAGTATTTTAGGTTATATTTTTTTTCAAACTTTTTGTCATTTTTAGAATTTGCAATTGGAGCAATTGAACCAATTAAATAAAGCTTGGCAGATTTGTTTTTCCATTCTCTTTTAGCAGTTTCGCTGTCAAAATCACAATTGGCAAGAACTTCAAAAGTCTTTATAATTTGATTATCACTTTGAGTTTCAAATTCCATGTTGACCTTTCCATAAAGAAAGGACATTAATTCAAGCGAGTAACGTCTGTTTTTGTCGAGCTTTAACAAAGTAAAATTTCCTAGGGAATCTGTAAAAGCTTTTTCATTAGTCTCTTTCACAATAATCATTATTTCTTCACTTGGTTTTAGTTTTGTTTTGGCAGAAATTATATTCCCGTCAAGTTTGACTTGAGCATTCACGTGAATGATTGTTAAGAGATTTAAGAATAGAAAGATAAACTTCTTCATAGCACTTTCGGTTAAATGCGGTATAACTTGTTTATATGCGACTTTCGAACTAGTATCTTACCATATTGGCAAGATAGGCGAAAGTTTTGCCTGTTTTTATTTCGCTTATTTTTCTTAAGCTAATCAAAAATAGCATAAAATACTTATACATCAAAAGGGCTTTTTATTTTTCTGAACTATTGGTATTAACATGTGTATAAATCAAAGTTGTTTTGGGGCTATTAAGCCACAAAAATTTTTTTAACAAATGCTTGCAACAATCATTAAAACAGGCTCCTTTTAAACGCTTGAAAAAAAAGAGCTTTTCATTTTACTTTTTTATGCTTTCGAACATACAATAAAATCAGGTACTCAGCGCACTAAAATAAATTTCCCTAGGGAAATTAAACAATTGCCCTAGGGAAAATGACTGATTCCCCTAGGGGAATTGTTCAATTGCTGTACAGCAATTGATTTTATAAAACCTATGAATTAAAAATAAGTACAAGAGTAATTAGCTAACTCAAAGCATTGGTTCTAAAAAACTAAGTAGTAATGTTTGGTAATCTCATGGATTATAAAAAAGAGGTATCAAGGTTCTTCTTTCTGGTTTACGTATGCTATGGTTGCTTACAAGGTGCAGAGTTACTTGGCGTTTTTTAGTAACCAATAAAAATGTAGTTTAGCGCAGGAGGATATTAAAATAAAAAAAAGACCGCCGAAGCAGTCTTTTATATTAAGCTAAGTTGTTAAGCTTTTTTAATTTTTCTTTCCAAAGTTTCAGTTCTTCTTTGTTACGCTCAATGCTTTTATATACTTCTTTTACAAAAGGATTGTCGCTTTTAGCATTACTGATGAACTGGATATTGTTCTCTAATTGAATGATGTCGCTTTGTAATTCATCAATTTTTCTACGGATGAAAACTTGTTCGTTGACTAATGCGCGTTGGTCATTGCCTTCAGCTAATTGGTCTAAACGGTTATTGAATTTCATCATTTCTGAATCTTTTTTAGATAAACTTAATTTTTCAAATAAGGCATCTAATATTTTATTGAATTTTCCTTCTATATGACGACGGTTTTGAGGAACTTTGCCTAACTCTTTCCAAGCTGCAATATGTGCTTTTATAGCGTCTAAATCGGTTTTGTGTTCGCCTACTAATTCAAACGTTTTCATTTGTTCTAGATAGTCTTTCTTTCTTTCAAAAGCGGCAACTTCTGCTTCAATTTCATCTTTTCTAGATTCGTGTAAACGGTCAAAGTAAGCATTACATATTTGTTTGAATTCAGCCCAAATTTCATCAGAATGTTTGCGTGGTACATGCCCAATTTTTTTCCAATCTTCTTGAATTTGTTTCATAATTGGCGTTGCACTTTCAAAATCATTAGTATCTACAAACGATTTTGCTTTTTCAATCAATGCCATTTTACGATCTAGATTGTGCTGTTGCTCGTTTTTGATGTCTTTATAAAAGGCATTTTTGGTTGCATTGAAATTACGAACCGCGTTTTTAAAATGGGTCCATGTTTCTTCTGTTTGTTCAGCAGGAACACGACCAGCATTAAAGAAATCTTGTCGTAAAGCTTCCATTTTCACTATTTGTTTTTGCCAATCAGCATGAGTAGTGATGCGTTCTTCGCTTAATTGATTGATTTGAGCAATAATTTGGTTTTTTTGTGCCAAATTTTGTAATTCACGTTCTTTTGCTTGAGCTAATTGCGCCTCTCGTTTGTCATGAAGTTGTTTGGTAATTTCGCTGAACTCGGCCCAAATTTTTTCTCTATATTCTTTATCAACTGGCCCAATTTCTTCTTTCCAAATACGATGCAAAAGTTGTAATTCACGGAATGCTTTAGTCAAACTTGCTTCCTGAATTAATTCTTTTGCACGTGCAATAATAGCTAATTTTTGTTCTAAATTGTTTTTAAAATCAGCATCACGTACTTCTTTGTCTAAATGGACTAATTCATAAAAACGATCTGTGTGAAAATGAAAATTGTTCCACACTAAATTATATTTGTCTTTAGGAATGGCACCCGCTTTTTTCCATCGGTCACGAATATCATTGAATTTTTTAAACATATCAGACATCGAAGTTTGATTCGAGTCGATCAAGTTTTTTAATTCTTCAATAAGATTGGTTCGTTCAACGAAGTTAGCTTTTAGTTGATTTTGAATTTGGTTGAAGTGTTTGGCTTTACGCGCTTTATATTCGTCGAATAATTGATCAAATTTATTTTTGATAGGCGAATGATATTCAAATTCAGCAGTATCGTCGTTCTGAGCAAAAAACTCTTGACGTTTTTCCTCAATAAAATGGTGGAATTTATCCATAAAGGCTTTACGCACTTCTTCCATGTGGTTTTTAATGGCTGAAATTTGATCATGGCTCAAAAGGGTAGCCATTTCTTCCACTAAGGCTTCCATCGATAAAGCTTCATAGTCTTTAGTGGGTAGCGTTGTGCTCTCATGTTCGCCGGTTTCTCCTGCTTCGGCTAAATGATTATCCATGGCTTCTTGTGCAGAAATTTCAGTGCCTTGAGGGGTACTTTCCATACTGTCTTGTCCGTCTGCTTGTGGCAGGTTATCATTCATTTCTTCTAACATTTTTAAGATGTTTAAGGTTTATTAACGCTTCGAAGATACTAAAGCGGAATGAATATTCAAAAAAAATGTCCTGATTTAAAGGTAAAATGTTACTTATTCCAGATTTCCCAAGCTTTTTCTGCCTGAAATACAAGCATTTCATACCCATTTTTGATGGTAGCTCCGTGGGCCTTGGCTTGTTTTAAAAAGGCTGTTTTTTCTGGATTGTAAACCAAATCGTAAGCAATGTGTTGGGAAGTGAATAAACTGTAATCTAAAGCTGGACAGTCCTTTACATTAGGATGTGTTCCTACAGGTGTAGCATTGATAATGATGGTGTATTCAGCAAAAATTTCAGCAGTTAATTCTTCATAACTGAATTCATACTCGTTAGGGTTTCTTGATACAAAATCATATTCAATATTCATTTTCTTGAGAGCAAAAGCAATGGCCTTACTTGCTCCTCCTGTACCAAGGATTAAGGCTTTAGTATGGTGTTTTTTCAAGAGTGGTTTTAGTGATTTCTTGAAGCCATAATAATCAGTATTATACCCTTTTAGTTTCTTTTTCTTTGAAACAGTAATGCAGTTAACCGCTCCAATTTTTTTTGCTTTTTTGTCAACTTTATCCAAATATGGGATGATGGTTTCCTTGTAAGGGATTGTTACATTGAGCCCCACCAATCCTTTCGTTTCTTCCACTAGTTTAGGAAATTCGCGTATGGATTCTAAGTCGTAGTTTTTATAATGACAATTGTCAAAGAAATGATGTTCAAATTTATCCGTGAAATATTTTTTAGAAAAGGAATAATGGATGTTTTTACCTATCAATCCAAATTGTCTTTGTTTTTTGACTTTCTTTTTTGCCATGTCACGGAAGCTTTACTTATAAACGAATGGAATTCAAAGTTACTTTTTTTACTAATATAAAAAATGCTTAAGTCGTTTTTTTATTGAATTTAGCTTGTACCATTTTAATCACTAAAGGAGCTACAGATAGTAAAACAATACCTAAAACCACTTTTTCAAAGTTTTGTTTTACAATTTCAATTTGACCCAAGAAATAGCCTAATAAAGTAATGCTCACCACCCAAATAAAAGCACCCAAAATACAATTTAAAATATAGGTTTTATATTTCATGCTTCCCGCACCAGCTACAAAAGGAGCAATAGTACGAACGATAGGAACAAAACGAGCTAAAATAACTGCTTTTCCTCCGTTTTTTTCAAAAAAATCTTCGGTTTTAGTAATGTATTCTTTCTTTAAAAATAGAATTTTCTTTTTTTCTTTAATCAGTGTACCAAATCGATGACCAACAAAATAATTTAAGTTGTCGCCTAATAGGGCTGCAAGGATAAGTAATGGAATAATTATAGCTAGACTTAATTTTCCGGTAGTAGCTGCAATAACGCCAATGGCAAATAACATAGAATCACCAGGTAAAAGAGGCATAATGACTAGACCTGTTTCTACAAATACGACTAAAAAAAGAATGACATAAATTAAAGTATGGTATTGGTCAATTAATTGATTAATAACAGTTAAAGGGTCTTTAAGAAAGTGAAGTAAAAAGTCGAAAATTTCCATTGTTGGCTTACAGATTATAGTTTTTTAAAGTATTTTGAATAATTTTTTCTTCCCAGATAAAAGGAAACATGTCATGTAAAATGTATTTTTTGTCAAAATGATGCGTTAGGGCATGATGCAACAAAGCAAGTGCTATTTCCTCTTCATTATTAGTGAGGTGAAGTCCAATTAAGCGGTATTCAATCTCAGCCTCATCGGGGTATAATGAAGTGGCTTTTTTTAAGATTTCTATAGCTGCTGGATTTTCTCCTAACACATATAAAACATCACTCCAACACAAGAAATTATCTAATTCGTTATCACCAAATTCATGTGCTTTACGATAACCCACTTCTGCTTCTTCATAAAAATTTAGAAACTGACTAATGTTAGCATAACGTCTCCAATACAGAGCATTTTCATTGTCGATTCCTAAGGCCTTATTCACATAATGCAAAGCTTTTTGATAGTTTTTTTGGCGAATGTAAAAATCGGTTAAAGCCATCCAAGCTTTATCTAATAGAGGGTCTTCATGTATGGTTTTTAAATAGAAAATTAAGGCTTGTTCCTTATTGCCAAGTTTCTCATGACATTTACCTGTGCGTAATAGTGCAAAAGAAGTAGGGTCGTCTAATTCCATCGTTACTTGGTAACAAGCTATGGCTTCTTCATAGCGACCTAATTTTTCTAATGATTTTGCTTTTTCTAAGTGAGCACCTAGAAAGTCTTCATCAATTAAACAAGCATAATCAAAAGCCCAAACCGCCTTTTCATAGTTTTTCAAAGCATAATATTGACGGCCTAATTGGTGCCAAGCGACTTCTGAAAAAGGGTTCTTGTCAATAAATTGATCAAGGTATTTGATGGCTTCTTCATTTTGATCTAAAAAATCAAAACAATAAACTACATTATATAACGCAGAATAATCTTCTTCGTCTTGTTCTAAACATTTGATGAAGTTTTCTTTAGCAAGTTCAAAATTATCCATGAATAAATATTCCATGCCAATCATAGAATAAATATCACCTTCGTCATCGGTATATTTTAAAGCTAATCTTAAATTTTCAATGGCTTGATCATGTTGGTCTCTTTTAGAACAAATATTAGCTCTTTGAACAAATACTTCCTCATTAGTAGGTTCAATCGCATAAATTTCATTTAATAGCTTTTCAGCTTGTTCTAATTTATCTTCAAACACTAACATTTCTACCTGAACAAGCCTTAAGCCAGTAGATTTTGGATGTTGTTCTAGTCCTAATTTAAGTGCTTTTTTGGCTAAGTTCATTCGCCCTGTATCTATATAATGCAGGATGATGTCTTCAAATTCTTCAGAATCAAAGAAAAAAACTTTATTGGTTTTTAACATGGATTCGAACTTAGACAACGATAGGCTGTTCTCATCTTCCTCGTGACCTTTATTCATAGCAATGCGAATTGTGGTTTTCAGTATTAAAATTACGCATAATATTTAGCGCAATTTCCTTGTCAAGTATTTGTTTTAAACAATTTAATTAACAGGATTATGTTTTTTAGTAGCACACTACCATTTCTTTTTATAGACCAAATTCATGTTGTACTTCATCCATTACCTCAAGCAATAGCTGACATCCTTCTTCTATTTCTTGATTTGAAATAGTAAGGGGAGGAGTAATACGAATGGCTTTACCTTCAAATAAAAGCCAAAATAAAATTAAACCTCTGCTATGGCAACGTAAGATAATTTCATTAGTAATAGCTGCTGAGCGGGTCATGGCTGCCAACATTAATCCTTTTCCTCGTACTTCTTCAATTAGTGGATGGACTAGCAATTGTCTAAACAAAGTTTCTTTTTCTAATGTTTCGGCCATTAAGTTTGTTTCTAAAACTTCTTGTAATGTTGCTAAACAAGCTGCGGCTATTACGGGATGACCTCCAAAAGTAGTAATGTGACCTAATTTTGGATCATGACTAAGTAAATCCATCATTTCAGCAGAAGCTGTAAAAGCTCCAACCGGCATTCCGCCTCCCATTCCTTTTCCCATTACCACTACGTCTGGTACAACACCATAATTTTCAAAACCAAATAGTTTACCAGTACGTCCAAAACCTGGTTGAATTTCATCTATAATCATCAAGGCACCCACTTCTTCACATCGTTGTTTAACTTTCTTTAAAAAGTCATTCTCTGGTTGAATAAATCCTGCACCTCCTTGAATGGATTCTAAAATAATACCAGCCGTTTTAGTTGTAATCTTTTCTAGATCTGCTTCGTTGTTAAAAGTGATGAAGTCAACATCAGGAATTAATGGACGGAAGATTTGTTTTCTTTCTTCAAATCCCATTACACTCATACTTCCCATTGTATTTCCATGATAAGCATGATGACAAGAAATTAATTGACTTCTTCCAGTTACTCGTCGAACTAATTTTAAAGCTCCTTCTGTAGCTTCTGTTCCTGAGTTTACTAAATAGGTTTTGTTTAATTGAGGTGGCATATGTTGGGCTAACAACTTGCATAATTCTGTTGCTGGATGTTGTGCATATTCTCCATATACCATTACATGAAGGTACTTATCAAGTTGATTCTTAATTGCCTCTTTTACTCTTGGATGTTGATGTCCCAAGGTACAAGCTGATACACCAGCAACAAAATCAAGATATGCTTTTCCATTAGTATCATAAATATAACTTCCAATAGCATGTGAAATTTCCATAGCTAGAGGGTGAGGAGAAGTCTGGGCTTGATAGGTATAAAAATCGTTTAACATGGGATTTTATTTCTTTTTAAACATTTAAATAATGAATAAGAATTTATATTTTAGTTTTAAAACGTTCAAAATAAGATATCTTTCTAGTTCTTATTTTTTCTTTTCTTTTTTCTTTATTTCTTTCTTCTCTTTTTTGTCATAATTGAGCGTCTCTTTCAAGACCTCCATTGGTTTGGCTTCTGCTTTTTCGTTCTTTTTCTTTTCTTCTTGAACTTTTTGATCAAAAGCTAATTCTTCGGCAGGAAATAAGTCGTCTTTACTTGAAATTTTCTCGTCTATTCGCCAAATGAAACCTCTTAATTTTCTTGCGTTTTCTGGGTATTTATCTTCTGGATAGGTTTCACTTTCTGGATTAATCAAGGAAGTAATGGCAACAATTTGGCTGTTTTCAAGCTGCATGTTAATTTTACTAGAAACACCTTTGTCTATACCTACTAAATCATTGTTTTCATCATACATGTAATAGATTTTTTCGGTGTTTTTTACTAAATCAACTTCATATAATTTATTGTCTCTTAGTTTTCCATAGAGAAATTGACCTTTTACTTGATTAAAACCATTACCTATGGTGTCTTTTTGTATTAAGAAAGCATTGTTTAATACTTTTAACGAATCTAATTGTTCGGTTTTATTGTTCCCGATTAAATGAATTTCATCGCCAGTCATTTGGCTATCTTGACTCCAAATTACAGGCCTGCCAATTAATTTAGTTAAAGCATTTTTATTGTTTGAATGAATGGAATCACATTTTCCACTCATGTCAGATTTTATAAATCGAACGTTGTTAAAAGCTCTAATAGTTCGATCTTCAGGCGCTCCGGTTACTAATATTCTTTTACCGTGTAAATGTAAACTATCATTCGTTTTTTTATCAACTAATGTAGAAACTAAAGCTTTTTTTGTAATAAACATCGAATCTTGTTTGGTGCCACGAATATTTCTGTATAATTCGGCATAATGACCTCGCGCGATCATGTTATTGAGTGTGTCGGTAATTTTTACATTATTGACAGCTTTGGAATAATTCTTTTTCCGATCATAATCAATCAAATCACCTTCAATTTTTTTATTATTATAATTGATATTGGATTTTCCTTTTAGTTTTCCAATGTCGTTTTTGGTATCGTAAAAACCATTTTCGGTATAAATGACATCAGTTTTACTTGTAATGGTTGAAGGACCATACACGTAAGCATGTCCAGAGTTGTCATAAAAATCTAAGTTATTCGTTTTAATAACACATTTTGGATTGGTTACGGTTACAGCAGTTTTAAAGGCGTATTTTTTTTGGTTGATGTAATAACGACCTGATTTACTTTTTAAAATATTATCTTCATTAGTAATTGTTCCATAACTATTGTAATAGGCTTGCTGAATTTTTCGGTTTAAATAAACAGTATCAGTAACTAGTTTTGAATCGGGTGAAGTCATCAGTACATCACCTGTAGCAAAAGCAGTTTCGGTTTTTCCATTATACTCGGCATATTTACTGGTCATGTTAATTGTGTCTCCTTGAGTAATTCTAACATTTCCAAAGGCTTTAATGTATTCTTCATCGTAGAAATAGTAAGCTTTGTTGCAAAAAATGTTTGCTCCATTGTGTTCTACTTGAATGTTACCAGCGTAAATAATGGCTCCTGGTATTTCGCTTTCATTTCGGTCAATAAAATCAGAATGAATGAAGTTAATTTTGCCTTTTTGATTAGGTCGGGTAGTAGGTTCGTTTAATGCTTCTTTTTCAAGTATTTTACCTTGTGCCAAAGCAACTTGACTGATAATTAAACTTGCTATTATATACAGGTATTTTTTCAATTGAATCAAATTTTTGTCAAATTTAATTAAAATGTAACAATACCCATTCTTGTTAAGAATATTTTATAAATAAAAAATCCCAACTTCAATTGGGATTTTTTATTTATCTTGTTATAGTTTGTGTTCGGTCTGGACCAACAGAAACTACTTTAATAGGTACTTCTAGTTCTTTCTCAATGAATTCGATGTAGTTTTTTAGTTCAATAGGTAGTTCTTCATAAGTAGTCATACCTGTTAAATCCGCTTGCCAACCCTTCATTTCTGTATAAATTGGTTCTACATTTTCAGGTTCAATATTATATGGGAAATGGTTTAAAACTTCGCCGTTGTATTTATAAGCCGTACAAACTTGTAATTTCTCAAAACCAGAAAGAACATCGCCTTTCATCATGTATAATTCTGTAACGCCATTAATTTGTACAGCATATTTTAAAGCTACTAAGTCCAACCATCCGCAACGACGTGCACGACCTGTAACGGAACCAAATTCGTTACCTACTTTTGCCATGGTTGCGCCATCTTCGTCAAAAAGTTCAGTAGGAAAAGGGCCGCTTCCTACGCGTGTGGTGTAAGCTTTAAAAATTCCATATACATCTTTTACTCGGTTAGGTGCAATGCCTAATCCTGTGCAAGCTCCAGCCGCTGTTGTATTTGATGAAGTTACAAAAGGATACGTTCCAAAATCAATATCTAATAATGAACCTTGTGCTCCTTCAGCTAAAATAGTTTTGCCTTCTTTTAAAGCTTGGTTTAAATAAGCTTCCGAGTCAATAAATGTTAATTGCTTTAGTTGTTCAATAGCTTCAAAAAATTCTTCTTCCATTTCTGACAAACTGTAGAGTAATTCCACATCGTAGAATTTAATCATTTCTTCATGTTTGTCCGCTAAAGCACGATATCTTTCTTTAAAATCAAATAATTCTATATCACCAATGCGCAATCCATTTCTACCTGTTTTGTCCATGTATGTAGGACCTATCCCTTTTAAGGTAGAACCAATCTTTGCTTTTCCTTTCGAAGCTTCTGAAGCAGCATCAAGTAAACGATGTGTAGGTAAAATTAAATGTGCTTTTCTTGAAAGTAGTAATCTTGAAGGAATATCTATATTGAAATTTTGCAATCCTTCTATTTCTCTTTGAAATACGACAGGATCCATTACCACACCGTTTCCAATAATATTTATTGCATTAGGATGGAAAATTCCTGATGGTATTGTTCTTAGTACATGTTTGATTCCATCAAATTCTAGGGTGTGTCCAGCATTGGGGCCGCCTTGAAAACGGGCAATTATGTCATAGTTAGCAGTTAAAACATCGACGATTTTTCCTTTTCCTTCGTCTCCCCATTGTAATCCTAGTAGTAAATCTACAGCCATTGTTGTTGTGTTGTTGTTGTTATTTTAGTTGTTTTTTGTTCCGTAAAAATAAAGGGAATGATGGTCAATTTTAATTCCAAAAATTTCTTCCATCGTTTGCTTGATTTGTTGAATCCGTGGGTCACAAAATTCAATTACTTCGCCAGTGTCAGTCAATATGATATGGTCGTGTTGTTTATCAAAGTATGACTTTTCATAATGTGCTTGATTTTGACCGAATTGATGTCTACGAACCAAATTGCATTCCAATAATAACTCAATGGTATTGTAAAGGGTGGCTCTACTTACTCGATAGTTTTTATTTTTCATTTTGATGTACAAGGACTCAATATCAAAATGATCTTGGTTTTCGTAGATTTCTTGAAGAATAGCATAACGCTCAGGTGTTTTACGATGACCTTTTTCTTCTAAGTATTTAGTAAATACGTTTTTAACGATTTCTTGATTTTTTTCGTTATCCATTTGGAATTAAAATGAAATAATGGCAAAGATAGTTTTTTGTTTCTACTTTACAGAATGAACAGTAGAGTTTTTTGCATAATTTTAAAAAAATCTTTAGGCATTATAAACACGAGTTACTCGGTCTACACCGTCTACTTTTTTGATGCTATCAATTAATTTTTTTAAAATGTTGTTGTTTTGAACAATTACGGTAACTTGACCATAAAAAATACCTGCTTCAGAATTGAGACTAATACTTTGAATATTTACATGCATTACATTAGAAATCACTTTTGTTAATTCATTAGTTAAACCTAAAATATCCATTCCTGTAATTTTCAAAGTAGCTTTAAATTCTTCTTGACTTGAATCAATCCACTTGGCAGCAATGATACGATAGGCAAAATTAGATTGCATGCTAATGGCGTTAGGGCAATCTGTTCGATGCACTTTGATTCCTTCATTGATAGTAACAAAGCCAAAGACATTATCTCCTGGGATGGGATTGCAGCACGGTGAAAGTTTATAATCCAGTTTATTTTGCTCTACTCCAAAAACTAATAAATCATATTTCTTACTGATTTCATGTTTTTGAATTCTTTCTTCATCTAGATTTTGTTTTCGGGTAATCGTTTTTTTGAAGAAGTTAACTAAGGTATTGCCTTTTTGTGCGGCAAAATCTTTTAATTGCTGATTTTCAATTGCTCCAATTCCTACACGGTAAAATAAATCTAAACTGGTTTGTAGTTTAAAATAATTGACTAGTTCATTTAAGGTATTTTCATTGAAATTTACTTTTAAGTGGCGCAATTTTCGAACGAGAACTTCTTTTCCATCTTCAGCAATTTTTTTGATGTTTTCGTTTAAAACGTTTTTGATTTTATTTTTAGCTCTAGAGGTGGTTACGTAATCTAACCATTGCGCATTTGGTTTTTGGTTAGGAGAGGTAATAATTTCTACCTGATCTCCACTATTCAATACATGGTTGAGGGGTACTAACTTACCATTGACCTTAGTTCCTCTTGTTTTTACTCCAATTTCTGAATGGATGCTAAAGGCAAAATCTAGTGTTGTAGCACCTTTTGGTAACGATTTAATTTCTCCTTTTGGAGTAAACACATAGATTTCTTTGGCATATAAATTCAATTTAAAATCTTCAACAAAATCAACGGCATTAGTATTCGCATTTTCCAGAGCTTCTTTCAATTGGTTCAACCAAATTTCTAAGCCATGTTCTTCTGCGTCAGAATTGTTTTTGTATTTGTAGTGTGCTGCATAACCCTTTTCTGCAATTTCATCCATTCGCTCACTTCTAACTTGTATTTCAACCCATCGTCCCATAGGTCCCATAACGGTTACGTGTAAGGCTTCATAACCAGAAGATTTAGGTGAAGAAATCCAATCTCTCAAACGGCTTGGACTTGGTCGGTAATGATCGGTTATTACTGAGTAAATTTTCCATGCTAGAAATTTTTCGTCATGTTCATTTGATTTGTAAATGATTCGTAGAGCAAATTTGTCATATACTTCGTCAAAAGTTACTCCTTGGACGCGCATTTTTCTTCTAATGGAATAAATGGATTTAGGTCGTCCTTTGATGATAAAGTCTATGCCTTCATCGACTAAAGATTTAGATAAGATTTCGGATATTGATTTTATGTAAGCATCTTGTTCTTCTTTGGTTTCTTTAATTTTACTAACAATATCTCGATATACCTCAGGTTCGGTGTATTTTAAGCCTAAGTCTTCCAATTGAGTTTTAATATTGTATAAACCAAGTCGGTGGGCTAGAGGGGCGTAAATATACAAGGTTTCAGATGCGATTTTAGCTTGCTTGTAATCGGCCATACCTTCCATAGTTTGCATATTGTGCAGACGATCAGCAATTTTGATCAGAATCACTCGAACATCATCGTTAAGCGTCAACAACATCTTTCTAAAGTTTTCTGCTTGTAACGAAATTTCCTGATCTTGTTTGACTTTAGGAATTTTGGTCAATCCTTCTACAATTTTGGCAATTTTAGGATTGAACATTTTTTCAATGTCTTGTACCGTTATTTCAGTATCTTCAACTACATCATGCATCAAAGCAGCTGCAATGGCGGTAGAGCCTAATCCGATGTCACGAGCTACTATTTTAGCTACTGCAATGGGATGAAAAATATAGGCTTCACCTGATTTTCTTCTTTGCTCTTTATGAGCTTCCACAGCCACATCAAACGCTTTACGAATGATCTTTTTATCCTCATCCGATAAGGTTTGGTAACTTATACGTAATAATTCTTTATATTCTTGGGCAATGGCTTTGTTTTCTGCTTCAATATCGATCTCTTTCATACCTGAACTTTCAAAGTTCTAAATATAACACTTATTAAGAAATTTTAAAAATTAATCCATAAAAAAAGTGCCCTCAAGGCACTTTATTATTTTATTTTCTGAAGAAATCTAGATCATGAAAATCATAACTAAAATCGGTTAGCGGAGATATAGCTTTCATTTTCAAATTACTAGCTTTTTCATTGTTGTCAAATGTAACTTCAATGTAGGCATCAGCGTGAAAATAGCGGTTATCCCATTTAACGGCATAGGTATTGTTCTTAACAAAAAAGACTTCTCCTTTTAATTGTGGAGAACGAACCGATTGAAAAATAAGTTTTTTCTTTTCTAGTTTTAAAGTTATTTCTCCCAACCAAGCATCTTGATAGGTTCCTGCTAGTTGTTCAAAATGATTATTTATTTTTTTGTCTTTTAAATTTAATGCAACTGTTTTCCAAACTTCATCAGTAGTAGTATCCGCTTCAGCTTGTTGTTTTTTTTCTCTTTCACCATATTTAGTTACATAATCTACATAAGGTAGTTGTAAATAACTGTTTTTAATAGTATTGGTGATGGCAGAAAATGCAGAACCCGATTGTTGATTGGTCAAGACAATTATACCTAGATTTAATTCTGGAAATAAAGTAACTTGTGTAACCATACCTTCAAGTCCACCAGTATGTGTTACTTGTTTGTAACCTTTAACATCCGATAAAAACCATCCTAATCCATATCCAGAAAAATGGGTGTTATAAGGTGGGGTAGTGGTTGCGGGAATTATGGTTTGTAACGACCACATTTCTTTATGTTGTTTTTCACTGAATAAAGGTTTGTCATTTATTTTTCCATTGTTTAGTTGTAAAATTACCCACTGACTTAAATCGTGAACAGATGTATAAATACCACCAGCAGCATCCATAATGGTGTTTTTATATCTAACGATTGGAATTAATTTTCCGTCAATTGGAACATGAGGAGTTACTAAATTAGTGGTGTCTTTTAACCGAACAAAAGAACCTGCACTTCGATTCATGTTTAACGGTTTCATGATTCTTGTTTCAACAAATTCACTCCAACTTAATCCAGATATTTCTTTAATTATTTCCCCAGCAACAATATAAAGTAAATTGTCATAATCAAACTGTGTTCTAAATGAAGAGACAGATTTTAAGTGTCTTAAATTGTGAACGATGTCTTTTGGTGTAAAATTATTTCCTTCTGGCCAAATCATTAAATCACCAGCTCCTAATCCTAATCCACTTCTATGTGTTAATAAGTCTCTGATAGTAAATTCATTGGTTACATAGTCATTATACATTTTAAAATCAGGCAAGTACTTAATTACTTTATCATCCCAATCCAGTTTTCCTTCATCTATTAACATGGCTAAAGCAGTTGCAGTGAAAGCTTTACTATTTGATGCTACACCGAATAAAGTATGTTCATTTACTTTTTGTTTTGAAACAATTGAACTTTCTCCATACCCTTTTTCGTGAATTATTTTTCCGTCTTTTACAACTGCTATAGCAATTCCTGGAACATTGAAAGTTGTTCTTGCTCTTTCGGCTAAAACATCAATTTCAGATGCAGTTATTTGGCTATATCCAATTTGACTCAATATAAGTAGTGTGCTTAGAAATATTTTTCTCATAATATTATAGTTTATGTAAAGGTATAGATTTAATGTTTAATAATTAAAAGCCTCTTTGTCTTTTGGCCTCGAAAAGTAAAATAGCAGCAGCGACTGAAACATTCATAGAATCAATGACACCTTTCATTGGAATAATAATATTTTGCTTGCTGTTTTTTCGCCAAATTTCGGTGATACCTGTGGCTTCTGTTCCTACTACTAGCGCGGTAGGTTGTTGATAGTCTTGTGTATGGTAAGCGGTAGAGTCTTGAAGTGTAGCACAATAAATCGCAATATTTCTTTTTTGTAAAAAAGCAATGGTTTCTTCTGAACTTGCTACGGCTATTTGTCGAGTAAATACACAACCCACACTAGATCTTACAATATTTGGGTTGTATAAATCACTTTTTGGATTAGCAATAATTACAGCATCTATATTTGCAGCATCGGCTGTTCTTAAAATAGCACCTAAATTGCCAGGCTTTTCAATCCCTTCTGCTACTAAAATTAAAGGGTTTTGAGAAAGTTGCAAATCAGAAAGTTGATGTGTTTTTATTTTTGCTACAGCCAAAATTCCTTCGGTAGTATCTCGGTAAGCTAGTTTTTGGTATACTTCTTTAGAGATTTCAATACAATCAATTGCTCTGTTATCTATTGTTTTTTGAAGGGTTTCCAAGTTAATCAATTCAGGTAGAAATAGAATGGTTACAAGTTCATATCCTCCTTTAATGGCTATTTCCATTTCTCGTAGACCCTCAATTAAAAAAGTTCCTGTCTTTTTTCTAGTTTTAGCTTTTTCTTGTAACTGTATTAATTGCTTGATAAAAGGATTTTGGATTGAAGTGATTTGTTTCATAATGTTAGCCAACTTTAATGCAAAGGTATTCTATTCTAATTAAAATGATGAATAGGAATTTAAGTTTTTGTTGGTTTCAGTATGAATAAGACTTAGGTTATTCTGTATGCGTTTTTAACATTATTCTAATTTGATTTTTTTGAGGTAAAAGATAACTAATCTTTTAGTAGCCTTGATTTTTTGATAAACTATTGAGTTCTCTTATTGGTTTTTGAAATAGTTTGGTTCTAACTTCTTGTTTTTTTACGTTTAGCACATACTCTTCATAATATTTTAATTGTATTCAATTTTTTAACAGCATAAGTAAGTTTAGTTTCTTTCTTAATCTAGATTAAGAAGGGCATCTAAATATTTAGGTTAGTTTTGTTTTTTAATTTTTACAGTATGGATGATTTACATTTTTTATTAGTGGGTACTAATGTTCAAATGCTTACTGTTTTAAAAAGAGTAATAGCGCAAAGAAAAGGGTGGCAGGCTATTACATGTAAAAGTTTTGAAGCATTGAAAACTGCCTTGTTTTTTGAAGAATGTGATGTAGTTTTGTTGAGTAGTGGTATTTCTTCGGATGAGGAGCAAGCTATTCAAATGTACGTTTTGCAACATTATCCTTCAATAAAGGTTATAGTACATTATGGCGGTGGTAGCGGGTTGTTGTTTAATGAGGTACAACAGGCTTTTGAGATGGATAAATTTTAAAATAATTTATTTTCTTTGTAAATGAATCTCATAAATGTCAAATGAAAAAAGTAATATTCTTTTTTTTAGTTTTTAGCGTTCATTTTCTAGGTGCTCAAGTTAAGTTGGTTACTTGGAATGTAGAGAATTTTGGTCGTTCTAAATCGGCCGCAACGTTGCTTTATATGTCTCAATTGTTAAAAGAATATGATGTAGTTGCTTTGCAGGAAGTAGTTGCAGGTCCAGGGGGTGCACAAGCTGTAGCCAAGTTGGTGGATGCTTTAAATCGGTCGGGAAGTAAATGGGATTATACAATAAGTGATCCTACGAGTGGTCGTCCTAATCAGTCAGAACGTTATGCTTTTTTATGGAAGACGGCTGTTGTAAAAAAGAAAGGGAAAGCTTGGTTAGAGCAAAAATATCATGTAGAAATGGAACGCGAACCTTATTGTTGTACGTTTACTCATCAAGGTAAACCTTTTACTTTGGTTAGTTTTCATGCAGTTACTAAACGTGCTCAACCAGAGCGTGAAATTAAGTATTTGAAATTTTTTCCAGGACTTTATCCTTCTAATCGTTTGATATTTTTAGGTGATTTTAATTGTCCAGCTAGTCATTCGGTTTTTAGTGGATTAAAAAAAATAGGTTTTACTCAAGTATTTACACATCAAAAAACTTCTTTAAAAAAAGCTTGTGTGCAAGGTACTTGTTTGGCTTCAGAGTTTGATAATATTTGGTATTCTTCGGCTCATGTTTCTGTTACTCAATCGCAAGCTATTCATTTTTACACTTCTTTTACCACATTAAAAGCGGCTAGAAGAGTTTCAGACCACATTCCTCTTACTACCACATTATATTTGCGTTAGGTTTTAAATTAAAAATTAAAGCCCAACTTCAGTTGGGCTTTAAAGTACTTTTTTTATTCTTGTTCGTATTTCTTTTTATAACGTTGGTATAATTCTGTTTGATGCGATTCTAGGCTAATTTGTCGTCCGTCAATGAATGCATAAGTTAGGATATTTGTTTTCATATTTAAAGCATCACCATCGGAAATAAACAGAGTAGCACTCTTGCCTACCTCTAGCGAGCCATATTGCGCATCTATTCCTAAAATTTTAGCTGTGTTAAGTGTTATCAATTGAAGGGCTATTTCTTTATCTAATCCCCAAGCTGCACAAGTTCCAGCATAAAAAGGTAAATTACGCGTTTGCATACGTTCCATATCTCCTGCATTTTCTAGTCCGACCAAAATTCCTTTTTGTACCAAGATTCTTGCCATTTTATACGGTAAATTTACATCTTCATCTTCTGATAATGGTAAATCATGTACTCGTCGCAATAAAACAGCTATATTATTTTCTTTTATTAAGTCAGCCACTTTATAGGCATAATAACCACCAACAATCACCATTTTTTTGATGTTATTTTTTCTTTTGAACAAGATTGCATCTGTAATTTCTTTTTCACCATTGGCATTGACATACAACGTTTTTGTGCCATCATGTATTCCTTTCATGGCTTCATATGGTATGTCTTTTACGCTAGTATTACTTTTTAAATAAGCCTCTGCTTGGTCAAAAAAATCTTGAATTTCCTTTACTTGTTCCTCATATTTTTTATTGGGTTCAATTCCTCCTGGTTCAGCCCACCAACCTGTTCTGGCATAACTATTGGGCCATCTCATATGAATACCGTCGTTTTCCTTAATTAATGCATCTTCCCAATTCCAAGCATCTAATTGTACAATAGAAGAGGTTCCTGCTATTCTTCCACCTCTTGGGGTAATTTGTGCCAATAATACACCATTTGGGCGAGCTGTTTCTGTTACTTTAGATTCTGTATTGTAAGCAATGATGCTTCTAATGTGTGGATTAAAAGAACCAATTTCACTCTCGTCGTCAGACGCACGTACAGCATCAATTTCTACTAAACCTAGGGTAGAGTTAGGTGCTATAATTCCAGGGTAAATATGTTGGCCTGAGGCGTTAATCTGTATATCATGAGGAGCGACTTTGGCTAATCGTCCATCTAAGATGGCTATAATTTTTCCATTTTGAATTGAAATCAAGGCTTGCTCCATTACTTTTCCATTTCCTAAATGAGCGGTTCCTCCATAGATAAGTATGGATTTGCTTTGTTTTGGAGCGGGTGTTTGTTGCCCAACCACTGAGAGAGTAATTAAAAGCAGTATATAAGTTATTTTTTTCATATTTTTTTGTTTTAATGATAATGTACTCAAAACTAAGCTACTAGTAGCTATACTTATAGTGAGTTTCTTTACATCGATCGCCTAACGTATCGCAATGGTAATGTCCATTTAATTTTTTCTTAGGTTCTTGCGTTTTCATTCCTTTATTTTTAGCTTCTAAAAGTAGGTTGATTAATTCATTACGTTCCTTTTGTACTTGTTCATTTTTAACTTGTTCTTTTTCTAAATCATAAAATACAATGCCATCAACAATTGTTTTTTCAGCTTTTGTATATATGGATAAAGGACTTTCGCTCCACAATACCACATCAGCGTCTTTTCCTACTTTGATACTGCCCACACGGTGATCTACTTGTAAAAGTTTTGCAGGATTTAAGGTGACAAAATTCCAAGCCGTTTCCTCTGTAATCGAACCATATTTTGTGGTTTTTGCAGCTTCTTGGTTTAGTCTTCTTGACATTTCAGCATCATCAGAATTAATGGATACGGTAACTCCTTCTTTATTCATTAAAGCGGCATTGTGAGGGATAGCATCATTCACTTCATATTTGTAAGCCCACCAATCTGCAAAAGTAGAACCTCCAACACCATGAGTTGCCATTTTATCTGCTAATTTATACCCTTCTAAAATATGGGTGAAAGTTTGAATCTTGAACCCATATTTGTCAGCTACTTTCATTAACATGTTGATTTCAGATTGTACATAAGAATGACAAGTGATAAATCGTTGTTTGTTAAGAATTTGACTAATCACTTCCATTTCTATATCATATCTAGGTTTGATTTTGTTTTTTGATTTAGAATTGGTGTATGTTTTCCATTCTTCTTGGTAAGCTAAGGCTCTTGAAAAATAATCTTCATAGACTTGTTCAACTCCCATACGTGATTGTGGGAAGCGTAAGCGTGCATAGTCACCCCAATTGGATTGTTTTACATTTTCTCCTAACGCAAATTTGATGTATTTAGGTGCATCATTTACGAGCATTTCTTCTGGTGCATATCCCCATTTTAATTTGATAAATGCTGCTCTACCCCCAATAGGGTTTGCTGAACCATGTAATAAATTAGCTGAGGTAACGCCCCCTGCTAAATTTCTATAAATATTGATGTCTTCGGAATTTATAACATCTTCAATCGTTACTTCTGCCGATGAATTTTGTCCACCTTCATTTACCCCATTTGAGATGGCGATATGGGAGTGTTCATCAATGATTCCAGCAGTTAGATGTTTACCTGTAGCATCAATTACTCGTCCTGTAGCAGAAAGGTTTTTTCCAATTTTGACGATCTTACCTTTTTCAATTAGTACATCTGTTTCTTTTAAAATACCCTCTTTTTCTCCTGTCCAAACAGTAGCGTTTTTAAATAAAAGTGTTTCCTGTTTTGGTTTTTCTAAATTACCAAAAGCTAGGTTAGGATAAGTAATAGGAAATAGGGTGTTTTCAACTTTTTTCTCCTCTTTTTTCACTTCTTCGCTCTTTTTACTTTCTTCTGTTTTACGCGTAGCTGTCCAAGAGATTTCTTCCCCTTTTTCATTAGTTCCTTTTCCTGATAATTGTAAGTCTTTATAAATTCCATTCAAGCGAATGAATGTTGTTTTTGTTGTGTCTTTTGAACGAACTACTAAGTTGAACCAAGGATCATTAAAGGTAACTTTTGTTCCAAACTCTAAGTTACCTTGTTTAATTTTAACTTCTGGTTTAGTTGCTTCTCCTTCAATGATTAGCTCATATTTTTCATTGGCTAAGCTGAGTTCATAATTTCCTTTGATCGAAGTCGGATTTAATTTATCTATGCTGTAACGATTACCTTGAATCCAGTTTTCTATAATGGTTGTTTTTTCATCAAACAGCTCACCAGAAGTTACTATAAAATTGGCTAAGTTTCCTTTTTTAAGTGTCCCAATATTGTTTTGTTTTAACAATAAGGCAGGTTGTTCGGTTATGGCTGCTAGGGCTTTTTCTTTTGGGAAACCTAAGGCTACTGCTTTTCTTAAGTTAGGTAAAAAATCTTTAGGCGATTTTAAATCACTACTAGTTAGAATAAAAGGAATTTCATTTTCTGCTAAAAGCTTAAGATTAAATGGCGCTTGATTCCAAAGACGCATGTCGCTTAACGTTACTTGATTAGCAAGTAAAGGATCTGATACATCATAAGCTTCTGGAAATTTGATTGGAATGATTAGAGTTGCCTTTGTTTTTTTGATCTCTTCAATGCGCTCCAATTCATTTCCACTTCCTTTAATTAAATAGGTTATTCCAAATTCGTCTCCAATTTTATCTGCTCTTACAATATTCAATTTATCACCCGCATTGAAAATTTGAATTAGATTTTTATTTTCATTGAAGGCTTCTAAAGATAAATCTTTTGTTTTTGAACCTTCTTGTGCGTACCAATTGGCATCATGATAAAATTGGCGCAATAATGCCATACTTCCCATTAAAGACGAAGGGTAGGATTGGTTAGAAAATGCACTTCTATTGAATGTAAAATGTTGGGCGATTTTCTTATTTAAAATACGAGTAGCATTAGTTTCATTGTCATTTAAAGTCCATAGTAAACTTGTTCCAGCCACAATGCCATCATTCAAATGACTTAGGACTGTCCCAAATCCTGCTTCACGAAATTCTTTAGCTGTTTTTTCTTCATAGGCTAAGTTTTGGTAAGCATTAAAATCTGCACGAATATGATCGTTCCAATAATAACCATTACGTTCCGAATTGTATTGTGGACTTGTATTAAATCCGCCTTTTTTTTGAGGTTTATTGATTCCAAATTCCGTAAATGGGTCAATAAAAGAGGCATAAATGGTTTTGCCAGTTGCGTCTAATATTGTGGCTTCTTTAGGTATGTTAACAGATGTTCCGATTTCTACTATTTTATCTTCTTTAATTAAAAGAGTAGCATTCTCTACTTTGTTAGTAGGAGAGGTGTAAATAGTAGCATGTGTTAAAGCTACCTGATTTTTGAATGTTTGTTTTACCCCATCATTTTTTGGGAAATAGTCTTGTGCGGCAGCCCATTGCACAACGACCAATAACAAGAGTACTTTAATTGTTCGCATAGTTTTTGATTAGTGGCCTAAATGTATTAAAAATTGAATCAAATTTATTGATTAGTCTATTTTTTAACTTTTGATTTTTGTTATGAGAATTTTAGCTTATTCCCATTTTACTTGTAGATATCCTGTTAATGCATCAGGATAATCGGGGTCATTTAAATGTAAGATGTAGTAATAAGTACCACTTGGAACTCGTTCACCATCGATACTGTTTTCTGCTTTTCCATTCCAATCGGGTGTGTTGTTATTACCGGTCCATAATAATCTTCCCCAGCGATTGTATACTTCTAAGTGAAAATTTAAAAATATATTACGTAACCCTTTAATAAAAAATAGGTCATTTAATCCATCATTATTGGGTGAAACAGCATTGTAAATAATGGGAGGACAGTTTTTAGTTAATAATAAAAACGATGTGATGGAATAACAACCATTTTCATTTTCAATTCGTACCCAAATGGTTTTTGGTGTAGTGGTTGCTTCATAGTGGTTGGTATTAACGATGCTATTCGTATTGTTTTGTGCGTCTTGTTGTGTTTCGTGGAATGTCACAACGTGTAAAGGATTTGTTTTTATTTCGTTTTCATAGGAAGAAAAGTCAAAAATGCCACTAGTAAAACCTAGATTACAACTGGTTTGATTTTCAGGTTGATTATAGACCGGAGCAGTCAGTAAGTTTACTTCTAATGAAAAGTTATTATTGTTTTCAATAATTTCAGTTACCACTCCTGTACCGTTTCCTGTATCATCGATGACTACTGTCAATGTAAATGATAAAGGAATTGATGGAGGAATAGTTAATGTGATGCTTCCTGTTTCTGAACCTCCAATAGGAATTGTATTTTGTGTGAAAGTAGTGCCTATAGCTATTCCATTGGCATAAAAAGTGATAGGGGTATTGGGATTTAAATTGGCAGTAGCATTTACATTAAAAGCCTCATAATTGATAGTTATTTCTCTTGAATTACAAGCTACAGGTACTATCTCTTCTATTTCAATTGTTGCATCAGGAAGCTGGCTGTTTAATTTAGTGACAATGGCATTTATCATTACATAATCTTGTCCAGAAGTTAATTGAATAAGAGCAGAAGTATCGCCAATATTGATATTGTTTTGAATGTTATAGACATCTAAATCCATGTTGTACAGTTGATTGGAATTAGTTATCGAATTCGTACTATTAAATGCATTTGTTGCTGGATTTAACGGTGGGTTACTTATTATGTTTCCATTTATTCTCAGTGTTTCGTTTACTTCTAATCCTGAGTCACCTTCCCAAGCTACAAAACCAATTTTAGCATCTGCATTGTCAATAACATTGAGTGCATTAAGCGAAACATCTAAAAAGTTTTGAGCAATGGAAACGACTTGTAGCCCATCATAAACATTTAATTGATTGAGTGGTAAGGCATTGTTCTTATAAATAATAACCATGGCCCAACCAGCAAAATTGGTTCTGTTTTCAAAGTGATAGTTAATGAAAGAAGAAACGTCTAAGTCAGAAACAGTATAAGTACCATTGCCTTGTGATTGAACGAGTGAAGTGACATCGGCAAAAGCACTAAAAAAATTATAGTCAGTTCCTTGTACTAGAATATTAGAAAATGTTCGTGTTGCATTAATTGGTGTGCCATTTAGCTGAATATTGAAATCTCCAGTACCACAACCAGCCCAATATAGATAAGCTGCTTCAATGTTGTCGCCAGTACCTAGGTTTAAATTAGCACTTGAACTTGTTAAAATTGTTGGACTTAGTTGAAAAGAATTTTCATTTTCATTTAGGGTATTGCCTACAAATGTAAAATCATACCTTCCATTAAATTGGTTGTACAATGTAATACTTTGTTGGCTCCAAGTGGCTTGAAAACAAAGTAAAAGGAAAAGTAGTTTTAGTCGTATATTCATTTTCCCTAAATAATATTTTACCAAAGTAATAAATTTTACTAATTTTCCAAAGTTTTATACTATGGAAAAATATAAAGTTATACGCTATCAGTCCGAAAATTATGCACAATGGAATGCCTTTGTGGCGCGAGCTAAGAACGCTACGTTCTTGTTTCATCGTGATTTTATGAGCTATCATCAAGATCGTTTTGAAGATTATTCTTTACTTGTATTTGATGCAAAAGATAAGATTAAGGCACTTTTACCAGCTCACAGAAAGGCAAATGCTTTGTATTCTCATTACGGGTTATCTTATGGCGGCTTAGTTATTGACCAAGATTTGAAATTAGATAAATATCTTTTATTATTTAAGACACTTTTACAATTTCTTCATGAGGCTCAATTTTCGACTTTATATTTAAAGCCTATTCCTCAGTTTTATTGTACTTCGCCCGCTGAGGAAATCAACTATGTTTTGCACTTGGTTCAAGCTCATTTGTATCGCGTTGATTCATCAACTACGATAGATTTAAGAGCTCCTTTTACTATTGATAAATGCAGAATGGAGGGCGTAAAAAAGGCTCAAAAATTAGGACTTCAAATAAAACAAGAAACCGATTTCACAAGTTTTTGGAATACTGTTTTAGTACCCAATTTACAAGAACGCCATCAGCTTCAACCGGTGCATCGATTGGATGAAATTCAACATTTACATGCTCTTTTCCCACAACAGATTTTACAATTCAATTGCTATCAAGCGGAACAATTATTAGCTGGAGCTACGTTATTTGTTAATAATGAAGTGGTTCATGTGCAATATATTTCGGGAATAGGAAATAAAAATCAGCATGGAGCGTTAGATTATTTATTTTATGAGTTGATTACAAGTGTATTTAAGGATTATCATTATTTTGATTTTGGTAACTCTAACGAACAAAATGGAACGCAACTTAATCAAGGCTTACACTTTTGGAAAGAAGGTTTTGGTGCACGAACTTTTGTTCACTACTTTTATAGCCTGCCAACGCAACATTTTAATTATTTAGATCACGTTATTTTAAAAAAGTAATCTTTTGAGTTTTTTTTCCAATCTTCATCAGAAGCCGATTCTCAAAATACTATCTTTGAATAGTATCCATATTTTTTTGAAATTAGTTTTTGGATTTATTACCTCTAATGCTATCGCTTCTTATGCTGGTCCAGTGGGTATGGGTTTGATAGGCTCGTTTAGAAGTTTTTTATCACTCTTAGAACATATTGCTTTATTGGGTTTTCAGAATGGAATAGTCACTTATTTGGCGCCTCATCCATTGGGATCAGCGGCTTATCGGAAGACTGTTTTTACGGCTGGATTGGTTCTCTTTTTAAGTTCACTTTTCGTTAGCTTCTTTTGTATTTTAGGTGTTGATTATTTAACACATGCTGTACTTCATGATCAAATTTTTTATCGAAATATCTTCTATTTGTTAGCTATACTATTCCCTTTGTATACCGGAAGTAGTTTTCTTTTGGCTTTGGTTAATGGGTTACATTATTACAAAAAAATCATTCAAATTCAATTGCTGGCAAGTGGGATTAGTTTGGGACTCTCTCTATGGTTAATTGTATCTTTTACTACATTAGGTGCATTGGTGTCACTAATTTTAGTTCCTGTAGTTTTATTTTTTGTTTTGTTGTTGTATTGTCATCGCATTACTTTGTTTAATCAAGTGTTTTCGTTTCAAAATTTTGATTTTACTCTTCTCAAACATTTTACTTCTTTTGCTCTTATGGCTTTAGTCTCGGGTGTTGTGGGTTCCTATGTGTTACTTCAAATTCGAAATGAGATGATTGATGTAGAGGGGTTATATGAAAGTGGAATTTACGAAGGTTTACAGCGAATTTCTTCTTACTATTTGATTTTTATATCGAGTATTTTGTCCCTTTATTTTTTGCCTAAATTAGCCCAACATGTTTCTAAAGAGAAACAGCATGCTTTAGTATTAGATTATGTAAAGCATATTATTCCGTTGTTTGGCTTGGGCTTAGTGGTATTGTTTTTTTTACGTAAGGAGATTATTGCTTTAGTTTTTTCCCCTGATTTTCATTCCATGGAGTCTTTATTTTTTTGGCAATTATTAGGAGATTTTTTAAAAGCGATTTCTTTACTTTTTGGTTATATTTTAATTGCTAGGAAAGCAACGCGATTATTCCTAGTAACAGAATTGTTTTCTCTTTTTATCTTATATCTTTTAACTCATCATTTATTGCTAGAAGAAGGTTTATTGGGCGTTGTAAAAGCACATGCTATTACTTATTTTATTTATTTGCTTGTCATGCTTTTAGTATATAAAAAAAACACTAGTAAAAGTTTAGACTAGTGTTTTCATCCTTTATAGTTTAATTTGTTCTTTATTTTTGAGGTATGAATTTGATAGAAATTGAATTTGTACAATAGCGCATACCCGTAGTTTCAGTTGGTCCATCATCAAAAACATGTCCTAGATGTCCTCCACATTTAGCACACATTACTTCTATTCGTTGCATGCCATAACTGTTGTCTTTTTCATAAATGACAGCCCCTTTAATTGCAGCATCAAAAGAAGGCCAACCACAATGAGAATCAAACTTGGTGTCTGAAGTAAATAAAGGATTTTCACAAGCGGCACAAACATAGTATCCTTTTTCAAAATGCTTATCATAAATTCCTGTATAAGGTCTCTCGGTTCCTTTTTCTCTTAGTACCTCATATTCTTCAGCAGATAATTGTTTTTTCCACTCTTCAGATGACTTGGTTATTTCAAATTTCATAGCTTGTTCTTCTTTTATTAAATCAGTTGGTTTTATTGCTTCAGTTTTAAATGTTTTGGATGTAAGCACCGATTTCTTCTTGTCTTGAGATTGACAACTGCATAAAGTTAAAAGCAGTCCAATTATAACACTTTTTTTCATAGCTTATACTTTTTTAAAAGTACATAAATATTTTTTCTGAGTTGTGAAGTGCGTCAATTTTAGCATAAATATAACACTTGTTCTTTCGTTGGGTTAAAAACGAAGGGCTACACTTACACCATATTCCTTTCCATTAAAATAGGGGAGTGCCATGCCATTTATTTTTTTTTCGTTTTTAAATAATAGTGTTTTAATGTGTGGATGAAGCCAATAAGCTATTTTAGTACTCAATATGCCTATTCCAGCTCCAGTAGCAATATCGTTTAACCAATGTCGATCGTTATACATTCTGAAAAATCCTGTACCCGTTGCTATGGCATATCCAGTAATTCCATACCAAATAGAGGTGTTTTTATATTCTTGGTATAAAAACTCGGCTCCCATAAATGCAGTTGCTGTATGTCCTGAAGGAAATGAATTGGAAGAAGAACCGTCAGGACGCATTTCATAAGTTGTTTTTTTTAGTATGTTGACGGTTGCACCCATAATCAGATATGCTGTCCCAAGAATTAGTGTTCGATCTGTGAATTGATGTTTCCCTTTTACACCTAAATTATTTAGGGCATAAACAGATAGAAAAGGCATATATTGGGTGACATCATCTAAAGTAAACCGTTTGTCTATGTGTTCTCTTAATTCTTCATTTGTACTGTTGTTCAAGTTTTGCAGTGTATGATTTTCTAGGCTAACTACACCATAACCTATAAGTACGGTTGGAACTAGCAAACTTTTATAATTGAAAGTTTTTTTTGATTTGTTGACTTGAATTGAATCTTGATTTTTTTCTTGTGCGCTAATTTCTTGTCCTAATAGTAAAAGGGATAGAAGTAAACCTAATCCTCTCATAAGTCTGCTTTTTGGTTGGTTTTGTAAATTTACTAAAAATGAAGTTAGATTAAAAGTTAAGCGCATTTATTTAAAGGCTGATTTTTTTTACTAAGGTATTCTTACTTGTTGTTGTTTTTTTATTATTTTATAGTTGATAAGGAGTACTGCTATTTTTGGCAATAGGAGCATAGTAAAAAAAGCTAGATAGGAAATTGTTACTGTTGGTGGAGGGGATGCTAATATGAAAATAGAAATAGTTGTTGCTTTGTCAGGAAATATGAAGTTTTGCGTTAAGTTCCAACCCAAATGTATTGCAAAAGGCATGAGTATTGAATACGTGCGTGCATATGAATAAGCTAGCAGAAATCCCATAGTAAATGTAAAGATGAAAACCAATATCATTTGCATTCCATTTCCCCAGATTTCACTATTTAACCAATGCAAAGCTGCAAAAAATAAAGAAGAAAAAAATAGGGCTTTGGTTTGTCCTATTTTTTTAATGAGTAAGTAAAGCAGCACTCCTCTACAAACTAATTCTTCCGTTAAAACGGTTCTAATTTGTTTCCCAATTTCAGTAAAAAAAATTTCTGTTGTTAGTGACTGATTTAAGGTATATTCTTCTTTTGCGAAGTACATTTTTAGCAGAAATGTAGTAGCAGAAATTAATGAAGAAACTATAAAAAGAATAATAAAATAAAATAGTCTTTCTTTCGTTGGTTGACCACCTAAAACGGATAAATTTTTCTTGCTAAATAGCCAAACAAGTAACCATGATATAGCTAGTAATCCTATTAATTGTAACATTTACTTTCTTTAATTTAATGTTTTGCAAAACGTGCTAAAATAGACTATTAAATTTAGGTTTCTAAAAAATACATTATAATTACGAAAAAAGTTGAGGTAGAGCTGTTTCTTTATTCAACCTTGGCAAGTGTTTTTATTTTACTGCCAATTACATTCAGTAAACGTAGTACCATTAAATTTATAAATTCCGTTGCTATCAGTTCCAAACCAAAGTTCTCCACTTTTATCTTTGTATATTGTATTAACAGCATCACTAGTAAGTCCATCTTTCATGCCGTAGTGAGTTAAGTTGATTCCATCATATTTCCATACTCCTGCGTCTACAGTCCCAATCCAAATGTTTCCACTACGATCTTCATTAATACAATAAACACGAGCTAGGGAAGTTGAATTAGATGTTCCAGTTGTTCTAAAATCAGGATTGCTTAGTCCCTTTTCCTCTGTTAAATTTCTTAAATTTTTTCCATCATATTGAAATAGCCCACCACCATTATTGCCAAACCATAGGTTATGTTTACTATCTTCAAATATACCAAGCACAGCAGGCCCAGCTAGTCCTTTTTCTTTAAACCACGTTAATGAGTTACCATCGAATTTGCATATTCCTTCTGCTTGTGTTCCAAACCAAACATTCCCATTGCTATCTTTAAGAATACAGTAAACACTGTAGCGACTAAGTGAAAACGGTTGGAAGATTTGTTTTATTGAACTTCTTGGAATAAAGGGTAAATAGTCAATTGAGTTCGCACAATAGTTGAACACGCCACTACCACCATAAAACCATAAATCACTTTTTTTTGATTGCCATTCGATATTTGTACCATTTGTTACATGTATTGTATCAGATAGAATACTACATTTTTTGCCATCAAATTTACTAATTGCAAAGGAGCTACTCTCAAACCATAGATTACCATCTCCATCTTCTTGAATAGATATTACTTGATTGTCAGCAAGTCCATCTTTTGTAGTAAATGGTGTGATTATTTTTCCGTCGTATCGATAAACACCTGCTCCATTTGTTCCAATCCAATAATTACCATTACGGTCCTGAAAAATGCTTCGAATATTTTTGTCTATTGTATTTTCGGGTTTATTTTCTATTAATAAATCCGCTTTTTGAATTACTTTATTTGTATTTAGGTTTTGGGATTGTCCTTCAAAAGCACTTAAGTAGAGTAGCCCTATACAACTGATTATCGATTGAGTGCTAATTAATTTTGTTATTTTCATACTTAAGTATTAATGTAGTTATTGAAGTTTATTTTCGTTTTATTTTATCTATTCTTAAAGACTTGGACTCGATTAGTTGTTCAATTTTCTTTTTTGAAAATGTCTTATTGTAATAATTGACAGGAGGATAAATGGAATTGTTGAAAGGATAATTTTATAATTTAAATGCAATAACCCTATGATGAACATAAATAGTAGCAAAATGCCTAAACTACCTATGCCAATATAAGTTAATATTTTGTTTGGCGTTTTTTGAAATAGCGTAATAACTAATATTAGTTGTCCTAACAAGGGTACTATTGTAAATGGATGCAAAATTGAATTCGGGGAGTTAAATAGTTTTGAAAGTATTTCGGTTTCTGCTTGAAAAAGAAATGAATGATTATTTCCACTCCATTCTAAATAGCCTAATAACGAAGTGATAATTAAAAGTAAATTTAAAATTTTGTTTTTCATTTCAGCCAGTTGGGGTTCTTTACTAAGTTTTTTATTGGGTGGTTACTATTTCAAATTATGAAAAAATCAAAGCTTCTTTAACAAATATACAATAATACATGTAAAAAAATGCAGGTGTTGAACTGTAACTAAAATAAAGAACCTCTTTAAAATTGCTTCTAAAGAGGTTACTTTTAATGTTTTCTTAAAAAAGAAGTTATGGAACACCGACGATTGTTAGCCGACGTTTTTTTAAAATGTTATGGAATTCTAGTCAGTACTTCTACATCAGTTATTCCAGGGTTCATAAATTTTGTTTTTAGTGTTGTATTTGTAAGTTCTAGAATTTCACCATTAAGAGTAGGTTGACTTGGATATGTTACTGTTATTGAATTGTTATTTCTAGTCCAAGTTCCAGTATTTATTGTTTCTTGACAATTTGGATTATCGAATTCGTGACTTTTAATAACTCCACCTGCTTGTATTTCTATGTAATCTTTGGTACAACCTGAAGCGTGTTGGTAATCTGTAAGTACTTCTTGGTTATTTGTAATAGTGCCAGTTTTTATATATTGCCATTTACCTTCTAAAGCTACAGGTACAGTTTCTGGAGTTGGATCGCTTTTACTACAAGAATACAAACTAAAGATGATTAGAGGTAGAATTAGAAAAAGGTTTTTTAATTTAGTCATAATTGAAATTTTTGAATGATTTTTGGTTTCACAGTTTGTAAAATTAATAATTTAAATTTAATACGTTGAGGTAAAATGTCATAATATCAGACCATGAAAAATCCATAGGATCTTTAGCGAAGAAGCAAAATACTTCTAAAAAACTCCCATGTTTATGTTGAAGAACAAAAAACAAACCTCTCTTAAATTGCTTTAAAAGAGGTTGAAATGTATACTTTTTGTAGCTTGTTTTTAAAAAATGGTGGTTGTACAAGCTACGCCTGTTGTATGAAGCCATAACTTTTCACATTCCAATTTTCATGTTTAATCTTGCTTTTTAATTTTTGGGAAGTGCCTGCTTTACTGGTGCGGTTGTCTTATCTATTTTGGCAGGAGCTTATTCTATTTCTGCGGTTACAATATTTCTTTCTGCGGTTGTAATATTTCTTTCCGCGGTTGCAATATTTCTTTCTGCGGTTACAACATTTCTTTTCGCGGTTGCAACATTTCTTTCCGCGGTTACAACATTTCTTTCTGCGGTTGCAACATTTCTTTCCGCGGTTGCAATAATTCTTTCTGCGGTTGCAATAATTCTTTCCGCGGTTGATATATTTCTTTCTGCGGTTACAACATTTCTTTCCGCGGTTGCAACATTTCTTTCTGCGGTTGCTATATTTCTTTCTGCGGTTACAATATTTCTTTCCGCGGGTACAATAATTCTTTCTGCGGTTGCAACATTTCTTTTCGCGGTTGCAATAATTCTTTCTGCGGTTGCTATATTTCTTTTCGCGGTTGCAATAATTCTTTCTGCGGTTGCAACATTTCTTTTCGCGGTTACAATATTTCTTTCCGCGGTTGCAATATTTCTTTATGTGGTTGCAACATTTCTTTCTGCGGCTGCTATATTTCTTTCCGCGGGTACTATATTTCCTAGAAGATAGCTGCTTTTATAGGATAGGGGATAACTTGCGCACAATGGTTTGGGTATTGGTGAAGAAGAGGTATTTGAAAACCGTCAGCCTTTTTTTGCCAATACCTTGTGCAGGTTGGACAACTCAAATATATAAAAAGTTGCACAGCAATAGTATATTTATTGATGCAAGGAAAGAAGAATTTTACCTTACAATTATTTGTTTCGGTTAATTTATTGGCCCTGGTTCTAATGGATGATTTTTATAGAAAATAGCTTCTAAAGCAGTTGAAATGTATACTTTTTGCGTTTGTTTTTAAAAAATGGTGGTTGTACAACAGTTACAGCTGTTATATGCAGCTTTTTTATTCATTTTTAGTTTGGTTTTTCAAATGTCGGATAATCTTCTTTCCATTTTCTTTCCCTTGAATTCCACATTAAATATGGTCCGTCAAAACCTTCTACATAAACTAACTCAAAGTTCTTTTCATCAAGTTTTCTATACTCTGGTTGCAAAAAGTCAATTTTGTCACGAAAACCAAATCGTTTTAAAATTTTCCAATCGTTATCGTTAGGTAAGTCATTTTCTCGTTGATATTTTTCGATGTTTTCAATTATTTTTTCACCAAGTTTTATGTCAGAACTTCTGTTAATTGTTAAAGGCAAATTCCACCATACAATATAACTTCCAATAATTAGTACTAAAAGTGTCAGAAATCCAATTGTTAACTTTCTCATTTATAATACGATCTGTATTTTTAAAGTTGCATATAACGTCAGTTCGTCTAAAAAGCTAAACTTCTTTACTAACTAACTTTTATAAACTCAAATATACTATTTTTTAGTAATGAATATTTGATAAATTTAAAATTATAGTTTTAGTTGGGTTTACAAGTAAATGCTTTAAAAGAGGTTGAAATTTATACTTTTTGTAGTTTGTTTTTAAAAAATGTTGGTTGTACAATAGCTACTGCTTTTAGCAACAGTTATTCTTTAAACTTCCAATATTTCGCTTGATTATATTCTTTCGAGTTCATTATCAAAGTATCATTTTTCAACAAAACTTTTGCGCGATAAACATAATCAGGATAATTTATTTCGATAGTATCATTCTGTAAGCTGTAATTATAATCTTTAAAGTCATCGACATAATAAATTGTATTTGATTTTATTTCAAAAGTGGCATTTTCTGTACTTCCATTAGTCCAAACACCCAAAATCATATGATTGCTAATCTTGGAATCATTTTTAATCATTTTATTTACTTCAATAGTTTCAGTAGCTTTTTTTAAAATTACATTTTCTAGCCCTTGTTTTTCAGTAACTCTTTCTTTCTTACATGATAATAAGAAATATAGAATTAAAAATAATAATTTAATTTTCATAAGGGTATTTTTTCAATAATTGGTGCTAACGTCAGTTCGTCTAAAAAGCTAAACTTCTTTACTAACTAACCTTTATAAACTCAAATATACTACTTTTAAGTAATGAATAC
>NZ_JAGKWP010000010.1 GCF_021151785.1 Flavobacterium sp. | reverse complement strand
AGGTGTACAATAAATCGTTGCATCCCAACCTGTACTTGTTCCTGTTGCATTAGAACTGAATGAAAAAGTTAAACAACCACTTGGCGAAGTTGATGTAAAACTAGGTGGTAATGTAGTACCTGTATAAGTCCCTAATATCGGAGACGTTGGTAAATCACCATTCCTAACTATTAAATTATCTCCAGCTGCTAAATTAAATGAATTAAATACAACCGTTACAACATCACCAATATTCCCAGGACACGCCGTTACCGAATAATTCTCATTATTCTGATAACCTCCCGTAGTACCTCCTGTGTCTGTAAAATGATCCCCAGCACAAAAATTCGGAGTAGTACAAATAGTAATAGGCAATGACCAATAACTCTTATCTGTTGGCGAACATATCGCGCGAACATAAACATCATAACACGTAACTGAATTCAAGCCCGTAATTAAATAAGGACTCGGTGTACTTACAACTGTACCCGATGATGTAGCCGTAGGTGCTGCCGAACCCTGGGGTAAAACCAATACCTCCCACTGTGTCTCCGTCGCTCCATTAACCCAGCTAACTTGAGCCTGACTATAGCTAATATTAGAAGAAGCTAAATTCTTAGGCTTTGGACATGTAACCAATTTCAATTCTACATTGTCTATCGCAGCAGGTGGCTGAGATCCTAACGTAGCATTGTTTCTCCACTCAAAAACCAAACGCATTGTACCTCCTGCATATGGAGCAACATTCATATCATTAATAAATACATTATTCCATGTAGAAGACAACAATAAATCATTGCCTATCTTGATATTTGAAGCACTAGCAACAAGACCAGTACCTGCCGTTGGCGTTGTAGTAGCTGGAATCACCCAAACTCTAAGTAAATCATTTGCCGACTCCCCTAAAGCTTTCCAATCAAATTTTAATTCCGCTTGTGTAAAACCCGCTGGAATGGTAAAATCCTTATAGGCATGAACAATAGAAGAAGATGTAAGTGTATAAGTATTCGTCGCTCCATAAGAATCCGAAATATACATCGAATGAGTACCGCCATTATTAACCGCTGTTCCAAAAGACCATTTGTTAGATTGAGTACCACTACTTAATGTCCAACCTGAAAGCGTCTCAAAACCATCTGTATATGGAAGTGCTACAGCAACCTGAGGAAGTGTAAAAGTAAATGGACCAGACCAAATACTAAACGTACCATCACCACATGAAGCACGAACATAATATTGATAAACAACACCCGAAATACCAGTGAAGTTCCATCCTGTATTAGTCGTAACCGTAGTACCAGCTCCCACAGGTAAACCATAAGGTGCCGGAGCAACCGAAACCTCCCATGAAGTAGCTCCCGATGGATTACCCCATGATAAAGTAGCCGATGTACTTGTAATGCCTGTAGCAGTTAAAGCATTAGGCTGTGTACAAAAAACCTGTTGAATATTTAATGTATAACCAACCGTCTGTGTTCCCGTTAACGATGAAATTATAATATAATAAGTAGTACCTGCCGTAACAGGAAATGGATTAATATTACGTGGATTCGAAGTATTATTTACTACTCCAGCCAAACAAACAGCAGACGGACTTGGACAAGTAGCAAAAACGTGAATACTCGAATTAGCAACCGTAGGATTTAATGTAATAGCTATATTACCCGTAAATGAAGGAGTGAAACTATAAAAAACATCATTACCATCCATGTAATTTGCAGCAGAACCACTACAAGTTAGCGGTTGAATAATATCATTCGGATCCCCATAATTCGCCGTATTATCTGTAGTAGTATAAGGTAAACTACCTATAACAATAGGGGCAACACAAACCTGACCCGGAAGAGTCGTGGTAAAAGTAGCCGTAGCAGACCAATCACTAGGAAAACCAGAAGGACAAATCGCTCTAACTCTAAACTTATATGGAGTACCTTGAGTTAATCCCGTTACCGTATATGGATTCGTATTAGCCGTGTAATTAGGAACACCCGTAAAATTCGCCGACTGTGGAACAACTTCAATCTGCCACTGGGTAGCACCAACTGGACCCGTCCAACCTAACAAAGCTGACGTAGTCCCAATATTAGTAGAAGTCAACGTAGCAGGAACATTACACGTCTGAACAACATTAACATTATCAATCAACCAGCGATCACCATTCTCATTTGTTCGTACAAAAGCTAAATAAATATTCTGACCCGCATATGCCGATAAAGAAATTACCTTCTCCTCATAAATATTATAAGTGGTCGTTAAAGTATTATCCGTCCAAGTCGCACCAGGAATCGTAGTAAAAGAACCCGTACCCGTTTGAGAGGTCGTAGAAACTCTTACCGAAAAAGAAGTCCCATCATCACCAGCTAATGTAGTACGCGTGTAAAAACGCAACTGACCATTGGCCGGAACTGTAACCTGGGACGTAACCAAATACTCCTCAGCTGTAGTGGCTGACGAACCATTTGCTCTTGTTAAATAAGCGGAAGTACCTGTACCTCCATATGCCAATGCAGTACTCGAAGTCGTAGACCAGTTTATCGTACCAATTCCATTGTCACCTGTAGGAGGAAAAACACCCGACTCAAAATTCTGAGTCAACTGACCATAACCCAAAAAAGAAAGCACCAATGACAGTAATGTGAGTAGTTTTTTCATTGCTTGTTAGTTTTTTAGTTAGTAGTTTTAAACGTTGTTTAACAAAAATATGGAATTGAAAATAAGTAAATTAACATTTCATAAAAATTTAAAATATAAACATTAAAATGTTATTTTTTTATACAATCAATTTTCTAACTTTGTTTAAAAAACAAGAATCCTTTGAAAAAAATATACTTTGCATCAGATCAACATTTAGGTGCACCCACTCCTGAAGTAAGTTTCCCAAGAGAACAAAAATTAGTTCAATGGCTAGATACCGTTAAACAAGATGCCGAAGCTATTTTTTTATTAGGAGATTTATTTGACTTTTGGTTTGAGTACAAAACAGTTGTTCCCAAGGGGTTCGTGCGTGTATTAGGCAAACTCGCTGAAATTAGAGACAGTGGTATTCCTATTTATTTTTTTGTAGGCAATCACGACTTATGGATGGATGATTATTTCGAAAAAGAATTAAATATTCCCGTTTACCATAACAATCAAGAATTTACATTTAATGGCAAAACTTTTTTAATAGGTCATGGAGACGGAAAAGGACCTGGCGATATGGGTTACAAACGCATGAAAAAAGTATTTACACATCCGTTTTCTAAATGGATGTATCGATGGTTGCACCCAGATATTGGAATGCGATTAGCCCAATATCTGTCTGTTAAAAACAAATTGATCTCAGGTGAAGCAGATGTACATTTTTTGGGAGAAGACAAGGAATGGTTGATTCAATATTGCAAAAGAAAACTGGAAACCAAGCACTATGACTATTTTGTTTTTGGTCACCGCCATCTACCAATGAACATTACTTTAGAAAATGACGCCCAATATATCAATTTAGGTGATTGGATTAGCTATTTCACCTATGGTGTTTTTGATGGTGCGCAATTTGAATTGAAAGAATATAAATGATTCTATGAAAAAATATCAAATAACCTTAACACCACTAAAATAAACATCCTACTACACAATTAAGTATTTAAATTGTCTTTAATATTAATCTAAATAATTACTCAACATAGTCTATCTAAAACTTAATGAAAAAAATAGCTATCTTTGAAAAAACACTTATCATTAGTAAAGATAGAAATAGCACTCTTGATTACTATCAATAATATTCTAACACTCAGATTTAGATTTAATTTATTTTATGAAAATTAGCCTGTTAAAAGTCATATTAGTTTTAAGCGTGTTGAATCCATTTTTTTCATGTAATGATAATCATTTTTCAGAAGAGAAAAATATCAAAAAAAAATTAGATAATGCAAATCTAAAGCTTGAAAAACGTCCAGATATTACCCTAAATATAACAGACACTCTTCTTAATCTTAATTCTAAGGATTCATTAAAAAAAAGTGATTTATTACTTATTTATCAAGTTCGTCAGAAGGCATTTTCAAAATTAAAAAAATTAGACTCTGTTTTATCTTCAGGGGAACATGTTAGAGATATAGCGGCAAATATACCTGATTCTCTAGCGATAGCTGAATCTTTACTTTATTTTAGAGGAGGCATAGATTTCAATCACATTAAAAAAGTAGAACCTTATGTTTCTAGCGCTATTAATTTATTTAAAAAGCTAAACAGAAAATATGAAACAGGGGTTGTATTAGAATTAAATGGTTTACTATTAGGAAACAAATTAGATTTTATTAATGCACAAAAAAATTTCTTTGAAGCCTATGAGATTTACAGCAAACTTGATAGTTTAAATGCATTAGGTAAAATTTGTCTAAATATGGGGAACAATTTTGCTTATGGCAAAGACATGAAAAATTCTTTTTTTTACTACAAAAAAGCTTTAGCTATTGGTAAACAAATACATAATTATAAAATAGAAGCAAATGCTTTAATGAACTTAGGGATAAATTATAGAAAAACCGATGCCGATACTGCCATGTACTACTACAACAAAGCGTTAAAAGTTTTGACTAATAAGTCTGAAAAAAAAATAAAAACTATGGTGCTTTATAATATGGCTAATTTAGAAAGTGATAGAGGTAATAATATCATAGCAGAAAAAATATACAATGAAATAAAATCTAATGCCATTAGCGAAAAGAACTACGAAAGTCTTGCTGTAGCTTATAGTGGACTATCTTCAATCGCTATTAATTCAGGAAAAAGCGAAGAGTCTGTGCGCTATTTATTGAAAAGCATTCGTATTGCTGATTCTATCGGTATGAAAAATTTATCCATGATGTTACGACCAGAATTAATTAGTATCTATAAAAATAAAGGCGATTATAAAAAAGCTCTTACTGTTACAGAAGAGTTAAAAACACTTAGTGATTCCATATTTTCAAAGGAAAAACAAATTGCCATTAATGAACTTGATAAAAAGTATAAAACTAAAGAAAAAAACCAACAAATTATTCACTTAAAACAAGCCTCTTCTTTAAGACAAAATATAGCTATTGTACTTTTATTCCTTTCTGGAAGTTTATTTTTTATGTGGTACAAAAAAAACAAACTACATAAGGAAAAAACAGCAGCTTATAGTGTATTGATGAGAAAATATAGAGATGAAAAAGAGAAAAAACAACTAAAAGAAATTAATTTTTCTTCTACAATGAATTTAAACATTAAAGAAAAAATAGACTCAAAAGAACTATTTTTATTTAATAAGCTAAATGATTATTACCTAGAAGAAAAGCCCTACTTGGATTCAAAATTAAAAATAGAACAGGTAGCAAAAAAATTAAACATTCCACAAAGAAATCTAATTGCTGCATTACGAGCAGGCGGATATACTAGTTTTACTTCATATACTAATAAATTCCGAATAGATGAAGTAAAAAAACTATTTGAAGACCCAAATCTTAAACATTACAAAATTGAAGCTCTTGCCTTACAAGCAGGCTTTGGTGCCAAGCAATCATTTTACAACACCTTTGAGAAATTTACAGGAGTAAAGCCAAGCTATTATCGTGATGAGATTTTAAAAACAGACTTGTAATTTTTTGAAAACAAAGACGTTTAAAGGTTGCTTTTTAGCGACTTTTTTTGTATGTATTATGTTCAAAATTGATTTTATTTTTTACAAAATCAATTTTTAAAAGCATTAAACAACTCGGTTTTCACATACAAATACTTACTGAAAATCATGGCTTTACAATATTTTGGACTCGTAAAACAATATATTGGACTTGTATTTGTTGACCATCAAACAATTAATTTGGTTATTTGTGATTCCTAAATTCAAAAATTAATTTTAAGTATGAAGCAAAATGATTTTCTTTTAAAACACCCCTTATTTAAATTATCATCGATATTTTATATAATACTAATTGGTGTTATATTTTTAAAATCGAATAATGGGTTTGGACAGAATAATGTCCTCTACGGTAATATTAGTCCAAATGGATCTACTGTTGCAATTGGAACGGAACCTCTCTACTTGGGTAACAATGAGGTTGGTTATCTCATCAATATAGGCCCTATTACTTCTACAAATGTAATACTCAGTAGTATTATTTTTAAATTATGGAATTCAAGTAATTCTACAGGTCCAAACACGGGTACATGGGGATCTTTTAGAATAAGAGTTAGAGAAGTACATGCAAATGTTTCTGCTAATCCTGGAGATCCTGTAACATATAGTTTTATAGACAAATACGATAATAATCACACCATAAGTGTTACCAATTCTACTATTCCTCTCCAAGATTACTCTAATTCTAACTTTATAAATTTAACCCAAAGCGTAAGTCTTTCAAAATACACTTCATATTTAATAACAATTCAGCAAAATCTTCCTTCATCACTAACTCCATATTGGCTTCAGTCTGATAATTTTTTAGGCTTTTCAAGTTTTCCTGGAGTGTCAAATCAAGGAGCTTATATTGTTTCAAACTCAACATTAACTCCAATACCAAGTGTCAATCAAACTTTATTTTTTGAATTATTATATTCTTTGCCTAACGCTACAGTAAATACAAAAGCTGTCACAACCATCAATTATAATCAAACAATAACAGCAGAGTCGGGAGGACAAAGTATTGCTGAAGCGGGCTCATCAATCACTGCAAAAGGTATCTGCTGGTCTACTAATCATAACCCAACTATTTCAAATAATTTTACAAATGAAGGAGCTGGAACAACTGATTACACAAGTACATTAACCAATCTTTTACCAAATACAACTTATTACGTAAGAGCATATGTAACGGATGCTTCTGGAACTTATTATGGAGCAGAAACTTCTTTTTCAACCAACAGAGCTCCTGTCATTACTAGCGGAGCGGGTTCAAACAATACATCTATTACGATTTCAGAAAACACTGCTGCTGTTACAACCATTCAAGCAACAGATAACGATGTTCCTGCACAAAATTTAACCTTCAGTATTAATGGAGGTGCAGATGCTTCAAAATTCACAATCAACCAAACAACGGGTGCATTGAGTTTGAATGCGACTCCAGATTTTGAAAACCCTACTGATTCTGATGCTAATAATTCTTATATCGTCACTATTCAAGTTACTGACAATGGAAGCATTCCTAAATCTGCCTCTCAAACCTTAACAGTCAATGTAACAAATATAGCTGAAACACCAGTAGTAAATGCCATAAACACTTTAAACATTGGGATTACAGGAGCAGCACTTTCCGCAACAGTAGTTACAAATGGAGGTGGTGGCACAATTACAGAAAAAGGGTTCGTTTATGCCCCTACGACTATTAATGCTAATCCAATTGTTGGTGGCGCAGGAACTACAAAAATTATAGTGACTGGAACTATTGCCAATTTTACAAAAGCAATAACAACTCTAACTCCAAATACCTCTTATTCTTTTAAAGCTTTTGCTACAAATGCTACTGGAAGTGGATATACCGAAACTATAAACTTAACTACAAATGGTTTAACAGCAGGACCTAGCATTAGTTATGAAACACAAATACTACAACAAAATGTAGCAATAACTCCAATAACTCCAACTAATACCGGAACAACTATACCAGCAGGAACATATTCTAAAGTAGTTACCTTTGCAGGAAGTTCTGAAGGTAATACAAACGATACTAATCCATTATCAGCTAAATTCAATGCACCTATGGGAATGGTAATGGATGCTTCGAGAAACATTTACTTCACCGACTCATACAATCATCGCATTAAAAAAATAGACGGAACTACTGGCGCGGTTACTCAAATTGCTGGACAAACCACACCAACTCCTTTTTTAGCAAGTGATAGTGGCTCTAATGACGGAACAGGAATTGGTAATGCACGCTTTGACCAACCCTCTGGAATGACATTCGATGGACAAGGCATTTTATATATTGCTGACCGTGGAAACAACAAAATTAGAAAACTAGTTCTAGTTACAGGTGCCGTGAGTACTATTGCTGGAGGAGGAACAGGTTCGCAATCAGGGTATACAGATGCAACAGGAACAGCAGCTCGTTTTTTAAGACCCACGGATGTAGTTTTTAGAACAGAAAATGGCACTTCTTACTTATATGTAGCAGATGCAGGAAATCATTGTATAAGAAAAATTAATTTAACAACTAACGCTGTTACCACTTTTGCTGGTAGCAATACCTCTGGAACTACTGAAGGAAACCTAACTTCTGCTAGATTTAACAACCCAACTAGTTTAGCTTTCTCAAGTACAGGAATATTATATGTTGTAGATAGAGGCAACCAAAAAATCCGTAAAATAGACGCAGGAACTGTATCTACATTTGCTGGAAGCGGAACGAATACCACAACGAATGGTACAGGTACGGGAGCTTCTTTTGCTGACCCTTATGGAATTGCTATCGATGGTGGGGATAATCTATATATTACACAAGCATTAGACGGAAGTTATCCATCATCAAATCCAGGATTTAGTGTGAGTACTTCCACTAATAATTACATTAGAAAAATTACCCCAAGCGGTGTAGTAATTAATTTTATTGGTTCGGGAACCAGAGGAACTACTAATAATGATAATGGATTATTGGCTTCTTTAAGCAGCCCAGCTCACATACTATTTGATACCAACCAAAAATACATGTACGTTTCAGAATGGTATGGCGATGATATTCGTAAAGTTGAAATTACAGGATATACTGTTTCACCAAGTTTACCTTCTGGTTTAAGTCTTGATAGTACTAATGGAACAATATCAGGAACTCCGACTGCAACATCAATCGCAACAAACTATGCGATTACGGGTTATAACTATTATGGATCTAACTCTACAAATTTAAATATTACAATTGCTAATTTACCAACCATTACTACTGATGCGGTTACATCAATTGCCTCGTCAACAGCAGTGAGTGGTGGAAATGTTACCAGCAATGGTGGCATTACATTAACAGAAAAAGGAATTTGTTGGAGTACAACAGCTAATCCTACAATTAATGATAATAAACTTGCAGACCCAACCACTACAACAGGTAATTTTACATCCAATTTGACAGGATTAATTCCAGCAACTACTTATTATGTTAGAGCTTATGCAACTAATGCTTTAGGAACTTCTTACGGAACACAAGTTACTTTTACAACACTTATACAAGTCCCAAATATAGCGTATAATACGACTAATAGCTTTACTTTAAACAATCCGATTACTCCATTACAAGTAACAAATACAGGTGGGAGTGTTAATGGAATAAATAATTATGTTACAACAATTGCTGGTAGTGGTGATAATGGCTTCGCTGATGGAAATGGAAGTAATGCAATATTCAATAATCCACAAAATGTTGCAGCTGATGCGGCGGGAAATATTTATGTAGCTGATTATAGTAATCACCGAATTAGAAAAATAGATACAAGTGGAAACGTAACAACACTTGCAGGGAATGGCACAAACGGATACCTAGATGCTAATGGGGCTAATGCTCAGTTTAATCATCCTTATGGGGTTGCTGTTGATGAATATGGAAATGTCTATGTAACAGATAGAGATAATAATAAAATTAGAAAAATAGATCCCAATGGGAATGTTACCACACTTGCTGGAAGTAATTTAGGTTATACTGATGGCAATGGAGTATCAGCACAATTTAATTACCCACAAGGAATTGCAGTTGATAGGTATCGTAATATTTATATAACCGATATAGGTAATTATAAAATTAGAAAAATAGATACTAGTGGGAATGTAACTACTTTAGCAGGAAGCACTGGTGGCCAAGCAGATGGTCTTGGTACTAATGCTAAATTTAGTGGGCCTAATGGTATAGCTGTTGATGCCTCGGGTAATGTATATGTTAGCGATCAAGGCTACAACCGAATAAGAAAAATTGACCCTACCGGAAATGTAACTACAATAGCTGGAAGCTCTACAGGCTATGCTGACGGAATAGGAATCGAAGCAAAATTCTCAACCCCAAATGGAATTATAGTTGATAACTCAGGAAACGTTTATGTTGCTGATACAAATAATTATAAAATTAGAAAAATTGACTCGAGCGGCTATGTAAGTACGCTAGCAGGAAGCTCTTTTGGTTTTTTAGATGGTAGTTTAACAAATGCAAAATTTAAAGGACCTCGAGGTCTTACTGTTGACGCTACTGGCAACCTTTATACTACGGATTATCAACTTCATAAAATCCGAAAAATCACACTAACTGGATATTCTGTTTCTCCAAGTTTGCCTGCGGGCTTAGTTTTAAACACTGACGGTAGTATTACAGGAACTCCAACGGCGCTAAGTCCAGCTACTAACTATACTATTACGGCTACCAATGCTGGCGGAAGTTCTAGTTATACTATAAGTATTGCTGTATTATCCTTACCAACAGTAGCTACTAGCATAAACATTTCTAGTTCAAACATTCTAACCCCTACAAGTGTATCTGTTACAGGAAATGTAAGTTCAGAAGGTGGAGCTACAGTAACAACAAAAGGTATTTGCTATGCTACTCATAGTCTTCCTACTACGGGAGATACTACAATTAATTACACAAGTGGAGGTCTGGGTTCTTATTCAATTGGATTAACCAATTTAACCCCAAATACCACTTATTATGCAAGAGCTTATGCCCAAAATACACAAGGAATAGCATATGGAAATCAAGTAGAATTTACTACTCCAAATGTTACACCTAATATTTCATATAACACATCAAATAATTTTACAATAGGTAATGCAATTACACCTTTACAAGTGACCAATACAGGGTCTACTGTTTCAGGTATTAACGGAATGGTTTCTACTATTGCAGGAAATCAATCCTCGCCAGGTTATCAAGACGGAAATGGCTCTTCAGCTCAGTTTGATTCTCCGACAAGTATTGCATTTGACACTTCAGGAAACATGTTTATTGCTGATTATGTTAATCATAGAATTAGAAAAATAGATACGAGCGGCAATGTAACTACTATAGCTGGTAATGGTGAAGCAGGTTTTGCAGATGGAAATGGAACAGAAGCTCAATTTTTCTATCCAGCTTGTGTTGCAACTGATGCTTCAAATAATATTTATGTAGCCGATGCAGGAAATCATAAGATCAGAAAAATAGATACGAGCGGTAATGTAACTACTGTAGCTGGTAATGGTGAAGGAGGTTTTGCTGATGGAAATGCTGCAACTGCACAATTCTATTATCCTTATGGAGTTGCAGTTGATAAATATGGCATCATTTATGTAGCCGATTATTTTAATAATAAAATTAGAAAAATTACTCCTACAGGAAGTGTTTCTACCATAGCAGGAAGTGTAGAGGGTTATGCTGACGGATATTATACAAATGCAAAATTCAAAAATCCCATTAGAGTAATTGTTGATACGGAACAGAATCTTTATGTTACGGATAGTGGTAACAACAAGATTCGTAAAATTAGCTACATGGGAAGTGTTTCTACAGTAGCAGGTAGTTCTCAAGGTTATTCAAATGGAAATAGTACATCAGCTCAATTTAGCACTCCTACAGGAGTAAATATCGATGTTGCTGGAAACATCTATGTTGCTGATTATGAAAATCATAAAATTAGAAAAATCAGCCCTTCAGGAAATGTTACAACATTAACAGGTGGAGATCAAGGTTATGAAGATGGAGTACTAACAAATGCTAAATTTAGCTACCCATATGATATTGCTTTTGACAATAACGGGAATGCCTATGTACCTGATAAAGATAATGCTGTTATTAGAAAAATCACCTTAACTGGATATTCTGTTTCTCCAGCTTTACCAGCGGGATTAGTTTTAAATTCAGATGGAAGTATTTCAGGTACTCCAACTAGTTTAAGCCCAACAACTAATTATACGATTACCGCTACAAATACTATTGGAAGTTCTAGTTACACCATAAGTATTGCTGTTGAAAACAATGTAAATAACGTTAATTTGCCTACAGCATCAGCACAAACATTATGTCAAGGATCAAAAGTTGCAAACTTAACCGCAACAGGTACTAACTTAAAATGGTATAGTACTTCAACTGGAGGAAATGCCTTAAATCCTAATACAACCTTAACATCTAGCACATATTATGTTTCTCAAACCATTTCAGGTGTAGAAAGTGCAAGAGTAGCTGTAAATGTATCTATTTCGCCAAATGTTGGCAGTATTGGTTCTATTTCAGGTTCAACTAATTTAGCTTCAAATATTACATCAGCTACATATTCTGTCGCTCCTGTTACTGGTGCTACTAGTTATGTATGGGAACTACCTTCTGGAATGACTTTACTAAGTCAAACAGGAGCATCTATTAACGTTAATTTATCTTCAAGCTTTAGTAATGGAATAATTCGTGTTAAAGCAATAAATGCTTGTTCAGAAACTTCAACTAAAAGTCTTAGAATACAACGATCAGGCTTAGTCCCAGCGGGTGCTTTTTCATTAGCTATTTCCGGAAACTCAATATTATGTCCTAATAGTTCTCAAACCTATACCGCAACAGAAATTTCAGAAGGTACTTATTTTTGGACAATTCCTTCTACCACTTCAATAATATCTGGACAAGGTACAAGAACCATCACACTAGCTTCTACAGCTTCATTTATATCTGGACAAATTAAAGTAGTTTGTACAACTAATTCCGCAAGCCAACAAGCTACGTATAATATTTCTGGAGCAACTTTACCTTCAATCATTACAGGACCAAGTACTATTTGTGGATTAACTACTGCAACCTATAGTGTTCAGCAAGAATCAGGAGTAACCTATCAATGGAATGTACCAAATGGAATGACAATAGTATCAGGACAAAACTCTTCCACTATAGTTGTATCAATTGAAAACCAATCAACAACTGGATCAATTAGTGTTCGCTCATTATCAACTTGTGGAACAAGTAATAGACGAACTCTCGACATAGGTACTATTCCAATAATAAATTCGATTAATGGAGCAACAACTCTTTGTGGAGCTGCCCAAGCAACTATTGGAAATAATGGAACTGTTTTAAACAACAACCCATTAAATCAATATACATATAGTGTTGCAGCAATATCTGGTGTTTCTTCTTATCAATGGTCTGTACCAAATGGTTCTACAATTATTAGTGGTCAAGGAAGTAATTCAATTGTGGTTAATTTCGATTTAACAACTTTTGAAACAGGCTTAATAAGTGTTCAAGGAATTAACAACTGTGGAAATGGGCTAGTGAAAACATTGTTAGTAAGTAGTGTAACCGGAAATATTACAGGACCAACCAATTTATGTCCTTTATCTACTGCAACTTATAGTGTGCCTTCAGATTTAGGAACTAACTTCGAATGGGATCTACCACAAGGAATGACTATCACAAGTGGAAATGGAACCTCAAGTATCCAAGTAACTATTTCTCATCCAATAAATTTCAACCTAAACAACCAAGTTTCTGTATCATTCCAAACAGCATGTGGCGGAACAAGAAACTTTAAATTAGGAGTAAACTGTACTGATTATTCTAATTTAACAACAAGTTTCTGTGAAGCAACTAATATTAGCCCTTATGAATGGATTTATGCAAACTTAGTTAATGGAGCAACTGAATATAGATTTAACATCTATGACCAAACTGGGGCAAACTTGATTACAACAATTGATAGAACTGTTCCTTATTTCAGATTCTATGGCAGTAACTTTTCTTATGGTACAACTTATATAATAAAAGTCCAAATAAAACAAAATGGTTCATTTAACGCCGAAGGAAGCCCTTGTCATTTAACTTTAATCAACCTTCCGACTACTTCTTTAAAACAAGAATACTGCGGAATTACAGAGGTGACTCCTTATCAATGGCTTTTTGCAAATACTATTTCTGGGGCAACTGAATATAGATTTAACATCTATGATCAAACTGGGGCAAACTTAATTTCGACTATCGACAGAAACGTTCCTTATTTTAGATTCTATGGCAGTAATTTCTCTTATGGCTCAACTTATCAAGTTAGAATACAAGCCAAACAAAACGGCGTTTATAGCTCTGAAGGAACAGCTTGTAATGTTACTCTAATGAATCTTCCTACAACATCATTAAGTCAAGAATACTGCGGAATTACAGGGGTAACTCCTTACCAATGGCTTTTTGCAAATGCTGTTACAGGAGCTACAGAATATCGATTTAACATTTATGACGAAACTGGAACAAACTTAATTTCGACTATCGACAGAAACGTTCCTTATTTTAGATTCTATGGCAGTAATTTCTCTTATGGGTCAACTTATCAAGTTAAAATACAAGCCAAACAAAACGGCGTTTATAGCTCTGAAGGACGTACTTGTAATGTTTCTATACAGGAAATAAATACTAGAGAAAACCCAACACTTACTAAAAATGAAATTGAGATTTCTTTAAATCAAAAATTTGTTGCTTTCCCTAACCCTTTCAAAGAAACTTTTAGGATAAACCCTTTATTAAATGAAAAAACCGAGAAAGTTAAATATCAAATTTTTGATGTAGTAGGAAAACTAATAGAATCTAACGAAATCGAACCATCGATGTTAATAGATTATTCTTTTGGAAGTGAGTACCCTAGAGGTGTATATATTATAAACATCGAACAAGGAGACTATCATGAATCATTAAAAATGATAAAACAATAAAAACTATAATTTTCATATGAATATAATACCCCAAAAAAGTCAAATTCTTTGGGGTATTTTTTTAACTTTCTAATTCCTTATCTATATCCAAATCTCGAAACTCAGGCGAAAATCCACCCATAATGACAACAACAACTAACGTCATAATTCCGCCAAAAACAACCGCATTTACAGTCCCCATTAATCGGGAAGTAAGACCACTTTCAAAAGCACCTAATTCGTTTGAAGAACCAACAAATATAGAATTAACCGAAGATACTCGACCGCGCATAGTATCAGGTGTATATAATTGCAATATGGTTTGACGAATGACAACCGAAATTCCATCAAATACACCACTTAAAAACAAAGCGACAACAGATACCCAAAAATGGGTGGATAAGCCAAACACCACAATAGAAAGACCAAAAAAGAATACGGCTATCAATAGTTTTCGACCTGCACCTTTATTTAAGGGAATATAAGTAGCTACCAACATAGTAATCAAACCTCCAATAGCTGGTGCCGCTCTTAAAACTCCAAATCCTTCTGAACCTACTTTTAAAATATCTGTTGCAAATACTGGCAACAAAGCTATGGCTCCGCCAAACAACACAGCAAACATATCTAGTGAAATAGCATTTAATATCTTTTTATTTTGGAAAACAAAATGCAAACCTTCCTTTAAACTTTGCATGACTGGTTCGCCTCTTTTAGGATTTAAAATGGGTTTTTTATCAATTTTAAGAAGCCCAATAATTCCTATAAAAACACAAATTACCACCATACACATAGAAGTAAAAATTCCGATCCAGCCAATCATAAATCCCGCTAAAGCAGGTCCGAACACAGCAGCAATTTGCCAAGTAGAACTACTCCATGCTGCTGCATTTGGTTTTTCTTGATTTGGCACGATAAGACCAAGCAAGCTAAACACAGCAGGGATAATAAAAGCACGAATAATTCCGCCAAAAAATACCAAACCATAGATAGCATATAAAATCATATTTTTATTCAACTGTGCAACAACATCTGTATTTACTAGTAAACAAAAAGCAATACTAATTAAGGCTAACCCTGAAAAACATTTGATTAACATCCCTTTTTTTTCAGATTGATCTACGATATGACCAGCAAACAATGCCAAACTTATGGCTGGTATAACTTCCATTAAACCAATTAACCCTAGCGACCAAGGATCTTTAGTGAGACGATACACCTCCCATTCGATTAAAACAAATTGCATAGACCAAGCCAATACAATTCCTAGACGCATAAACAAAAACCATTTGAATTCTTTTATTCGAAGAGATGAAAAGGGATCTTTTTTTGCCATAATTTACTTTTGAAAAGCAAAGGTCGGAAAGATTTTTAAAATATATTATTCTTTAAATTTTAATTTAACGTAAATCTCTTAATTGTAACTGAACACTCACCTTACCATTCCATTCATTTTCTTCTATTGAATAGACTGCTTCAAAATTTTGTTGGTTTTTCATTATCTCTATTTTATTACCTAATTTAAAACCAACTGCTCCAAAACTTTCACCCCTATCTTGTTTGATATATGCCCTTATATGCTCATCATTGGCACCAATTGTTTTAGCATAACCGGTATCTCTCAAATTGGATGTATAGAAAACAGGCGTCATATTCCCTGGTCCAAACGGTTCGAATTGCTTTAGAATACGCAACAATTTTGGGGTTATATCTGTGAGATTAATTTCCGCATCAATTTCAATTTCGGGAATGAGTAAATCAGGCGTAATAGTCTCTTGAACTACTTTTTCAAAAGCCCGTTTAAAAGTGTCATAATTTTCTTCTTTCAATGTCATTCCAGCTGCATACATATGCCCACCAAATTGTTCGAGGTGTTCGGCACAAACCTCAAGAGCATTGTAAACATCAAAGTCTTTAATTGAACGTGCTGAAGCAGCTAATTTATCACCACTTCTGGTAAAAACGATGGTAGGACGATAATAATTTTCCACTAAACGAGAAGCAACAATACCAATCACTCCCTTATGCCAATGTTCTTGAAAAACGACAGTCGAAAAACGATTTTCTTCATTATTTTCGAGAATTTGTGCTAATGCTTCTTTAGTAATTTGTTGATCTAACTCCTTTCGGTCGGAATTATGTTGTTCTATTTCAGAAGCAAAAACTTCTGCTTGAGCTAATTCATACTCAGTTAATAAAGCAACTGCTTCATTTCCATGTTTAATTCTTCCAGCTGCATTGATTCTTGGTGCAATAAGAAATACCACATCTGAAATAGTCAATTCCTTTTTTTTAACGTTTTGAACTAGTGCTTTTATTCCAGGACGTGGATTAGAATTGATGACTTGTAAACCAAATTTTGCCAAAACACGATTCTCACCAATAATAGGAACAATATCGGCAGCAATGGCTGTAGCCACTAAATCTAAATAGGGAATCAAATTAAATATCGTTATATTGCGTTTATACGATAAAGCCTGAATAAGCTTAAACCCAACACCACATCCACATAGTTCATCGAAAGGATAAAAACAATCTTTTTGTTTAGGATCTAAAACCGCAACTGCATTCGGAATGACATCTCCAGGACGGTGATGATCGCAAATAATAAAATCAATGCCTTTCTCTTTAGCATAGACTACATGTTCTATAGATTTAATACCACAATCAAGCGCTATGATCAGGGAAAAATTATTATCGTCAGCAAAATCAATACCTTGATATGACACTCCGTATCCTTCTACATAACGGTCTGGAATATAAGTAGCTACATTAGAATAATAACTTCTTAAATAACTTGACACTAAAGAAACCGCAGTGGTACCATCCACATCATAATCTCCAAAAACCAAGATATTTTCTTGTCTCTCTATTGCTAATTCGATTCTCGCAACCGCTTTATCCATATCTTTCATCAAGAATGGATCATGCAAATCATTTAGGGTTGGTCGAAAAAATTGTTTGGCTTGATCGTAGGTTTCAATCCCACGTTGTGCTAATAAAGTAGCGACAATTTCGTCTACTTGCAGTTCATTTTTTAAGGCTTGTACTTTATCCTTTTTTGGCTTTGATTTCTGTGTCCAACGCATAGTTCAATTATGAATTTGAAATTATAAATTTCGGCGTATACTATTGATTTGCAAATATATAAAAACATTCCACTCGAATTCAAAGGTATTAACAATATGCTTTATAATTTATCTTTAGTCTAAAACAATCAAAATCATACGTTACTTTTTCACTAAAGCAACACCTTCAAAATGAATGCCTTCCCAACCAAAAAGGATAAAATTTCTAATATTTTGATGGTCCGTTCCTTCTGGTGTATTTAATACATCCTGATAGTATTGACCAAACAACTCCAACGTTTCTTGCTTGGTCAATTGTTTTTGTTTTGCATAAGCAAATAATTTACACGAACCATTATTTTCTCCTGCTAAATTAAATTGATTTCCGTTCTTAAAAGCTGTGGGTGTAAACATGTAATGCTCATCAATATATTCTATTGTATCAGGAAATGATTTCTTGTCGACTAGTTGCTGCATAATTAAAAGATAAAAATGATTTTATTTCTTCCCCGCCACACACACCACAATTTCTCCTTTAGGTGGTTTAGCTTCGAAATGTTTAAGCACCTCTTCAGCTGTTCCTCTTACGGTTTCTTCATGCAGTTTAGACAACTCTCGTGAAACTGTAACTTGTCGGTCAGCACCAAAATACTGAATAAATTCAGCTAAAGTTTTCACTAATTTATGAGGCGACACATATAAAATCATGGTACGGGTTTCTTCTGCTAAAGCTAAAAAACGGGTTTGTCTACCTTTTTTATCTGGTAAGAAACCTTCAAAAATAAATTTATCATTAGGCAATCCACTATTGACCAACGCAGGCACAAAAGCTGTAGCACCAGGCAAACATTCTACTTCTATTCCATTTTCTACACAAGCACGTGTTAATAAAAAACCAGGGTCAGAGATAGCTGGAGTTCCTGCATCAGAAATTAAAGCTATCGTTTCACCTGCTTGCATACGTTTTACTAAATTATCAACCGTTTTATGCTCGTTATGCATATGGTGACTTTGCATTGGGGTTCCTATTTCAAAGTGTTTTAGCAATTTTCCACTATTGCGCGTGTCTTCGGCTAAAATACAATCGACTTCCTTAAGCACTTTAATAGCTCTCAAAGTCATGTCTTCTAGGTTTCCTATGGGAGTGGGAACGATATAGAGTTTTGACATCCTATTACTTCTATCGTCTAAAGTTTATAGTTAAAACCAACTACAAGCCATAAACATTAAAAAAATTATTTAAATTTATTTTCTACAATTTCTAAAAAACGTGTTTCATACTCTTCTTTTCCTGCCCAATTGTTATAATCAGGTTTTACAAAATCTAACACAAAAGATTTTGCTTCCTCTAAAGATGTGAACGAATTAAGTTGCGAAATAACTCGGTTTAAATCTTCTGTATTACCAGCAAAAAGATTTTTTTCAAAAGCAATTTTATCATTCAATGTAAGCACGATGCCTTTACCAACTGGCATTTCTGGTTTTGACACAACTGCAGCAACTTCAACAGTTTTTACCTCCTCTTCAACTATTTTAGGCGAAACAACTTCTTCTTTTAGGGCTTCAATAGGTTTTACATCTTCAATGACAGGAACAGGAATTATGTCTTCTTTTTTAACAAATAAAGTATCTTGGTAATCATGAACCAAAACCTCATCTATAGTAATCTGTTTAGAAACTTTAGTTCCAATTATAGCGGATTCCTTTTTAGGTTCATCGTTTAGTTCTTCTATTGACTGATTATCGATTGGTTTCTGCTCAACAGCCTCCTCATGAACTTTTTCATCAAAAACCGGTGCTTCATGAGTTAATTCAACATTCTCCATTAATTCCTGCTCTATTTTTTCAATATTCTCAGGTGAAGTCAACTCAACTTCTTCTAATTCTTCCTCGTCTACTTCAATGGTACCTACAATAATTCTTTCTAACTTTTCTTCAAAAACTGCCCCACCCATGTCTTGCTCAATCACATTGAATTGTTCTTCATAGAATCGTAACAATGTTAATTGCTCATATAATTTCTTCACCTCATCTTGCAATTGAACCGTTTCTTTGTAATTATTCATTTTTAATAATCGGTGGGCAATACTGATTAATTCAGCTTCAATCTTTTTTTTCATAGGATAGAATACTAGTGTAAACGATTTTTAATACATTTGTTTGTTCTACAAAGGTAAAAGAATTTCAAATCTAATAATAGTAAAAAGGCAAAATGTTTCTCGAAAATACAGTCAATCAAGAAGAGCAATTTGGATGGATAGAGGTAATCTGTGGGTCAATGTTTTCTGGCAAAACAGAAGAGCTAATTCGTCGATTAAAAAGAGCGCAATTTGCCAAGCAAAAAGTAGAAATATTTAAACCTGCCATAGACACTAGGTATCATGATGAAATGGTGGTTTCTCACAATAAAAACGAAATCCGATCTACCCCCGTTCCTGCTGCAGAAAATATTCGAATTTTAGCACAAGGATGTGATGTAGTAGGTATCGATGAAGCCCAGTTTTTTGATGATGAAATTGTAGCAGTTTGCAACGACTTAGCCAACAGCGGTATTCGCGTTATAGTAGCTGGATTAGACATGGATTTTAAAGGCAATCCTTTTGGTCCAATGCCAGCTTTAATGGCTACTGCTGAATATGTAACTAAGGTTCATGCTGTTTGTACACGAACTGGAAATTTAGCGCATTTTAGTTTCAGAAAAGCAGCAAGTGAAAATCTAGTTTTATTAGGTGAAACAGACGAATATGAACCTCTAAGTAGGGCTGCTTACCATAAGGCTATTCGAGAACAAAAGGAAGAAGAATGACAATAAACTCTACTTTATTAGCAAAGGCTATACATTGTTCTTTTATGAACGAAAACATTTTTTTGGAATTTGACCATGTTTCCATTGATAGTCGATCTCTTCAGAATGGTAGTCATACCTTATTTTTTTGTTTAAAAGGTCACAATCATGATGCACACCAATATATTGAATCTTTAATCCAAAAAGGAGTTGCTAATTTTGTTGTCGAATACATTCCAGATGTCGTAAAAAATAAAGCTCATTTTTATATAGTTGAAAACACAACGGTAGCACTACAAGAATTGGCTCAACATTATAAATCAGAATTCAAATCGTTACAAACGATAGCTATCACTGGTAGTAACGGAAAAACTATAGTTAAAGAATGGTTGAATTTCTTACTCAGCCCCGATTACGCCATAGTCAGAAGCCCTAAAAGTTACAATTCTCAAGTAGGTGTCCCTTTATCTGTTTTTGGAATCAATGAAAAACATAATTTAGGTATCTTTGAAGCAGGCATCTCCCAACATCATGAGATGGCTCTTTTAGAGAAAATCATTCAACCTTCTATTGGTATTTTTACCCACTTAGGCGACGCACACAACGAAGGTTTCACCTCAATTGAAGAAAAAGTAAAAGAAAAGACAAAACTATTTAACCGATGTAAAATAGTCATTTTAGAAAAAAACGACTTTGTAGAAAAGCATATTTCAGCACCTACTTTTACGTGGAGTTTTGATAATCCATCCGCTAATGTTTTTGTGGTTTCTAAAGTCAAAAACAACCAACAAACAAATTTAAAACTTCAAATTTCAAATCATAAAATAGAAATTAACCTACCTTTCACGGATGATATTTCTATTGAAAACGCTATGACTTGTATAGCGACTTTAGTTTATCTAAAAGTTGATTTTTACGTAATTCAGAAAAGAATTGCAGAGTTATACGCAGTAGAAATTCGATTACAAGCCAAAAAAGGCATCAATAATTGTCTATTAATTGATGATAGTTTTTCAAGTGATTATCAATCATTAAAAATAGCTCTTGACTTTCTTGACCAACAGAAAGTACATTCCAAAAAGAGTATTATTTTATCGGATATTTTCCAAAGTGGTTTAGACGTAGATCAATTATACCACAACGTCACTAAAGCACTAGAAAGCAACAAAATAAATCGCATAATTACTATTGGAGAAACCATTAGTAAACATCTAGAACATTTACCAAATGTGATTTCTTTTTCTACAACCCAAGCATTTTTACAACAATTCAACACTCAATCTTTTCAAAACGAAACCATTTTAGTTAAAGGAGCAAGAAGTTTTCATTTTGATGAAATTGTAGTACTATTGGAAGAAAAGAAACACGAGACTATTTTAGAAATTAATCTAGATGCAATAACTTATAACCTCAACTTTTACAAATCCAAACTAAAACCAGAAACCAAAGTTATGGTTATGGTAAAAGCCTTTGGCTATGGCAACGGTGGTTATGAGCTAGCCAAACATTTAGAATTTTTAAAAACAAGCTATTTAGGAGTGGCATTTGCTGACGAAGGCGTGGAATTGCGAAAGGCAGGAATTACGATGCCTATTATGATTATGAACCCTGAAACAAGCAGTTTCAACACCATGATTGCATACCAATTGGAACCTGAAATTTACTCCCTAAACGCACTCAAATCCTTTATAAAAATAAGCAAAGAAAAAAATGTTAGCGCTTATCCTATTCACCTTAAGTTGGATACGGGCATGCATAGACAAGGCTTTGAAGCACATGATATTCCTGAATTAATAACTATTTTACGCCAATCGAATTTTGTAAAAGTCACTAGTATTTTTAGTCATTTAGCGGCAAGTGATGAACTAAATTTCAAAGACTTTACCTTACTCCAAATTAACCGATACCAACAAATGGCTGAAGAAATAAAATCTAAATTAGGCATTCAACCTATTGAGCATTTATTAAACACATCTGGCATTTTTAATTTTAGCGAATATCAATTTAATATGGTTCGATTAGGAATAGGCTTGTATGGTGTTGGAAATTCTAAAGAAGAAAATCAATTATTGCAACAAGTAAGCACACTAAAAAGCATTATTCTTCAAATTAGAGAGGTTACTCCAAAAGAAAGCATTGGCTATGGTAGAAAATTCATGGTAAATGAACCTATTCGAGTAGCCACCGTACCTATTGGTTATGCGGATGGGATTCGAAGAGCATGGGGTAATGAAAAAGGATACGTCACAATACATAATCAAAAAGCTCGTATTCTAGGCAATATTTGTATGGATATGTTAATGGTTGATGTCACTCACATCCCTTGTCAAGAACAAGATGAAGTTATCATTTTTGGACATTCACCTACGGTAATTGAAATGGCACAAACATTACAAACTATTCCATATGAAATCTTAACTTCTATTTCACAACGAGTAAAAAGAATTTTCTACAAAAATGGATAATTCTCTTTTATTTTCTTAACTTAGAAATTCAAACTAATTAAAAAACAAAATTATGTTAAGAGAATTTAGAGATTTTATTGCAAAAGGTAATGTAATGGACCTAGCAGTAGGGGTAATAATTGGTGGTGCATTTAGTGCTATCGTAACTTCATTAGTATCTGATGTAATCACTCCAGCATTATTAAATCCAGCGTTAAAAGCAGCACAAGTAGAAGACTTAGCAGGATTAAAAACCGATAGCGGAATTTTGTATGGTAAATTCTTAGCCGCTGTAATAAGCTTTTTAGTAATTGCTTTTGTGATTTTCTTAATGGTTAAAGGCCTTCATTCAATGAAGAAAAAAGAGGAACCTGCACCAGTTGCAACAACTGGACCTACACAAGAACAATTATTAGCAGAAATAAGAGATTTATTAAAAAATAAATAAGGCTGATTCAACAATTAGAATCAGCCTTTTTTTATGAAAATCAAGTTATTTTACAATTCATGTTTAGGTGTAAAACCATCTTCACTTAATTCTTTGTGTTCATAATCTGCATTCATCAATTCAGCATAATTTACTTTTTCTGCTTTACCAAATCTACGTTTTAAACTATCAAAAATGGCATAAACAACAGGAACTACAACAAGAGTTAAAAATAGTGACGAAATCAATCCTCCAATAATTACCCATGCTAAACCATTGTTCATTTCGGCAGCAGCTCCTTTAGCTAAAGCAATAGGAATCATACCTATCACCATGGCAATTGTAGTCATCAAAATAGGTCTCAAACGAGCATGATTAGCTTGAATCAAAGCATTAAACGTTGATTCCCCTTCTGACTTTCTATGGTTTGCAAAATCTACTAGTAAAATAGCGTTTTTGGTTACTAATCCAATCAACATGATAATCCCTAAAATCGTAAATATATTTAACGAGTTATCTGTTAAAGCCAAAGCTAATAAGGCTCCAATGAATGACAACGGAATAGAGAACAATACAACAAAAGGTGTTATGAAATCATCATACAAAGCAACCATCACTAAATAAACCAATATAATTGCCGCTAATAATGCTACACCTAAGGTACCAAAACCTTCTGTTTGATTTTCCATATCTCCACCCCAAACATAATTTACTCCCGCTGGACGCTCCATTTTTGAGAACACAGCTTCCCATTCTGTTGCTACAGTTCCTGATGGACGTCCTACTGATTGAGCCTGTACTGTAACCGAAGTACTTTTATCTCTTCTTTCAAGCATACTTGGCCCTGAGCTTTCAATTACTTGAGCAAATTGAGATAATTTTACTTGTTGACCCATATTATTTGTAAACACTAAGTCATTAACATCTTTAATATTTGATCGATCATTTTCATTAAATCGAATATTGATATCATATTCGTATTGTCCTGCTCTAAATTTACCATCTGTATTTCCATTAAAAGCCGTTTGCATGGTTAAACCAACCGTTTGTAAGTTTAAACCAAGTGCTGCCATTTTATCTCTATCTACTTGTACCTTAATTTCTGGATTTCCTGCTTCAGAGGTGAGTTTAATTTCTGTTGCACCAGGGATTTTTTTCAATTCAGCAGCTGCTTTTTGGGCAAAATTCATTACATCATCTAAGTTTGAACCTGTAACCGTTAAGACAATTGGTGCTTCATTTGCGCCTAATAATCCCATTGGTACAGTTTTAACTTTTGCTCCCACCAATACTTTCTGTAATTCTCTTTTTATTTTAGCAGCGTAAATAAAGGAATCATCATCTCGTTTTGATTTCTCTACCAATGAAACCAATATTTCAGCTTTATAAGCAGTGGAAGTTGTAGCTCCCATTCCTTCACTCGTTTGTCCTACAGTTGTAATTAAATCAACCACATTTTTATCTTTTCTTAAAAAAGCTTCTGCTTTTTGTGTCATAAAATTAGTTTGCTCTACTGAAACATCTTTTGGCATTTCAATTTGAACCAAGAATTCCCCTTTATCTGTTTGAGCAAAAAATTCACCTCCAATGAATCCACCTCCTAATAATCCAATTGTCGATCCAAAGAAAGCTACAACCATAATAGCTAAGGTTGTTTTTTTATGACGAAGTGCCCATTTTAAAACATTTGTAACTTGATGTGTAAATCGATCTAAATAACGTTCAAAACCAATAATAATTTTACCAAAAATAGATTCTTGATTCAAATGTTCTAATTTTCCGAATCTTGAAAACAACCAAGGTACAATTGTAAACGAAGCTAATAATGAAAGTAAAGTAGCTATAACAACCGTAACACAGAATTGAGTAATGATATTAGACACTAATCCTGTACTCATTGCAATTGGTAAAAACACGACAACAATAACTAAGGTAATTGCTGTTACCGTAAATCCAATCTCTGCTGCTCCGTCATAAGCCGCTCTCACTTTATTTTTACCCATCTCCATGTGTCGGTGAATATTTTCCAGTACAACAATGGCATCGTCAACCAGAATACCTACCACTAAGGACAGACCCAATAAACTCATTAAATTTAGGGTGTATCCCATTAATGAAATACCAATAAAAGTAGCAATCAATGAAGCTGGGATGGAAACCATTACAATCAATGCATTTCTTAAACTATGCAAGAAAAACAACATTACAAATGCCACAAGAATTACAGCTAAAAACAAATCATGAATTACAGAATCTGCTGCTGTTAAAGTAAACTCACTACTATCGTTAGCTACTTTTAACTTTAAATTTGATTTAGCATAATCTTTTTCAATTTTAGCTAACGCAGCTTTCACTTTTTTACTCACTTCAACAGCATTAGCATCCGACTGTTTAATTACTTGAAGTAAAATTGAACTTTTTTGATTGATTCTTGAAATCTTGGCTACATCTTTTTGAGCATCTTGAACATCAGCTACATCGCCTAAACGAATTTGTGCCCCATTTTGTGATGAGATGACCAAATTTCTTAATTCTTCTACAGATTTATACTTCCCAGACAAACGAATTGTTGTACTGTTTTCTCTTGTCTTGATATTACCTGTAGGAAAATCTAAATTAGAAGATAAAACAGCTTGTTGTACCTGTGGAACAGACAAACCAAATCCTTGTAATTTAACGGCATCCAAACTTACTTTGATTTCTCTTTCTTGACCACCTACTAAATTTACTTGAGCAACACCCGCTACACGAGAAACAATGGGCTGTATTTTTTTATCTAATAAATCATAAAATTCTACCTCATCCATTTGTGCCGTAGCCCCTATTGTCATGATAGGGAAATCACTCAACGAAAACTTACTCAATGAAGGAGGATCAACATCTTCTGGTAAATCTTTCAACACAGCATTAATCTTGCGTTGAGCATCATTTAAGGCGTAATCAGCATTAGCTTCGGGAGTTAATGTTATCATCACTACCGATAAACTTTCATATGATTTCGACTCCAATTTTTTAATATTTTCCATGGTCGAAACCGCATCTTCTATTTTTTTTGTAACTGTGTTTTCAACCTCATTTGGAGAAGCTCCAGGATACACAGTTGACACGGTTACTACATTTACTTCAAACTTTGGAATTAACTCGTAACTCAACTGTTTGTAACTATATAAACCACCTAGTAAAAGTATCGTAAACAATACGATTACCATGGAAGGTCTCTTAATTGATATATCTACAATTTTCATTTTGACTGTCTTATTTTACGATTGAAACTTTAGTATTGTCACTTAAATTGATTTGACCGCTTGTTACTACGACATCGCCATTTTTCAAACCACTTAGAACTTCTACTTTATTACCGTATACTTTTCCGGCTACCACTTTTTTCAGAACAGCTATTTCATTTTCAACTACAAAAACTTGATTGCTGTTAACACTTCCAACAAAAGCATTTCTTGGGATATACATAATTTCTGGCTGTTTAGTTGTTCCTGAACCGAAAACAACAGATCCATACATTCCTGCCTTAATCTCATTATTAATGTTATTAGTAACAGCAACTTCAATTGGGAAATTCAATGAAGCATCAGCCTTTGGTGCTATAAAAGTAACCTTACCAACATATTGTTTATCAGGGAAAACGGTTGCTTTTACAGCCACTGTTGCTCCTACCTTTAATTGAGCTACTTGACTTTCACTCACACTTACTTTTAATTTTAGTGAACTGGTATTTACTAATTCAAACATTTGTGTTGGTGGCATTGCGCTTAAGATGGCTCCAACTTCAATATATTTTTTGTTAATAATTCCACTAAAAGGTGCTTTTACTCGAGTATCTCCCACATGAATGTTAGCTTGTGTTAAACGAGATTTCGCATTAACCATGTTTATTCTAGCCTGATCTAATTGTTGTTTTGTAACTCCGCCTGTTTTATAAGCACTTTCAAAACGATTGTAATCATTTAAAGCATTTTGATAATTAGCATTAGCCGTTTGCGCTTCTACATTTGCCATATCTCCTCTTATAACAGCTAACGTTTGTCCTTTTGCTACTCGGTCTCCTTCTTTTACTAACACGCTGATAACTTTACCTGAAAACTCGGCTGCCAAATTCAATTCTTGTGCAGGAGCAAAATTTCCATTTGCAACAAAATTATCATCTAAAGTTCCTGTCACTACATTTGCAACACGAACGGCAACAGTATTGTTTTCTTGAGCTACAATGGCTGTATCAGCTTCATTTTGCTTTTTATTGTTCATCAATGTTACTACTGCTCCACCAACTAACGCTATACCTAAAGCTATGTAAATTATTTTTTTCATTTGATTATTAGTTTAATAAGTTCTTTAGTTCTCCTTTTGATTTTATGATTTGTATTTCCGCCAATTTATATTCTAATTGAGCCGAAGTATAATTATTTTGAGCTTCTGTAAGTGCATTTTCAGCATCTAACAACTCTGTTAAAGAAGCTAATCCGTTCAGGTAATTATTTTTAGTATTTTCCAGAACTTCTTTGGCTAATTTCATATTTTTCTCTTGTGTATTTACATTAATGATACTATTGTTGATTTGCGTTTTAGCATTTTCAAATTGATAATTCAATGCCAATTCAGTATCTTTAATATCCTCTTCTATTTTTTGAAGGCTTACATCTGCTTGACGTACTCTGGAGCGAGTAGAAAAACCATTGAAAACTGGAATTCTTAAATTTAATCCCACGGAAGAGAAATCCGTCCAATAAACACCATCAGCAGGTTTTGCAAACCATGGCATTTGTTTACCTAGCCCTTGATATCCATAATTTGCAGTCAAAGATAGCTCAGGGTAGTATTCTGCTAAGAACGCCTTTTTTTGATATGTCAATAATTCTTGTTGCTTTTTTAGTAAAGCCATTTCGGTTCTTTTAGAAACCTCTGTATTTTGTTCAAAAGCTGCCGCTGTAACTTCCATCGTATTCTCTGGTAATTGAATAGCTTCATTCATTGGCATTCCAATAAAAAACTTCAATGTGTTTTCTTGAAGTTGTACAGCATTAATTAATTGTTGTTTAGCTGCTTCAAGATTACTCACTTTAACACTAATTCGATCTAAATCAATTTTTCTGGCTAGACCGTTTTGAAATTGTCCATCAATAATTGCTCTAACCTTTTTGGTTGACTCTAAATTACTTGCGGCAATTTTTAGCTTTTGTTGATAAACATACACTTGATAATAGCTTGAAGCTACCTTCTCAATTAACTGCTCTTCTGTTAATTGTTGGTTTACTTGATAAAATTCTCTAGTTGTTTTAGCTGCCTTTAAGCCAGTGAAAACCGACTGATTAAACAAATTTTGAGAAAAAGAAACGATGGCTGTACTATTCCATTTTTGCCCAAAGGGAACCAAAACAACTTGTCCTGGCGCACCAAAAAACTCACCAGGTAAAGCACTTTGCTGCAAAATGGGGTTTACCGTCAGTGAACTATTAATAGCTAACTGAGGTAACGCTTGAGCGCGTACTTCGGCAATTTGATGGTTACTGTTTTCTACTTGTAATTTCGCTTTTTTGGCGTCTGCTTTGTTTTCTAAAGCATATTGCACTGCATCTTTCAAAGTCAATTCTTTTACTTGGGCATGAATGACTCCTGTTAAAAATGCGAAAGCTAGGATTAATCTATTCTTCATTTTTGGTTATGGATTTATTAATTTTAAATTATCTTCTAATTCTTGCACTCCTTTTATAGTTGCAATGGCTCTTGTATGATATTCTAATGCTTTCAATTCAAGAAGTGAGGCTTCTTTTTCTAAAGAGGTGTTCTCATTAATAGAAAAAATTAACGTATAATAAAATTTGACTGCTATTGCAACATCTGTGTCTGCTCTATACAATCCTTCTGCTATTCCTTTTTGCACATTCTGAGTAAAAACAGACTCACACTCTTTAATTTCATCCTGCATCATTTTTTCATAAATTTCTGGATAGTGTTTTTTCAATTGAAATGCTGGTGAATGGTCAACTGCTTGAAACATTTCTTTAAACATCTTTCGGATTTCAAAATTTTCCTTAATGGCATTGAAATTTTTAGAAACTACTTCGCCCATTAAAGAATGAAATTTTTCTCTAACCATTTCAGTACCTTGCTCAATCAATATTTCTTTATTACTAAAATATTTGTAAATCGTTTTTTTAGACATACACATTTCACTAGCAATATCATCCATAGTTACACTTTTGAAGCCTAACCTCAAAAACATATCTGTAGCTTTAGAAATGATTTTATTTTTTACTTCGCAACTCATGATTAATTACTTAAAAACTCAAAATTACCTTCAATATTTATATTTCTGCCAAAGGCAATTCCATTTACTGTTACTTGTTCATCTACCCCTAGGCCAAAGTCCTTTTTATTTATTTCACCTAGTACGTCAAATACTACTTTTGATTTCCCTTTGACAAGTTTTTCTGTCCTAACATAAGCCTCTAACTCAATGATTTTTGTTACCTCATTAATGGTTACATAACCTTTAATAAAACTAATATCATCATTAATCCTTTGATAAGAAATAGATTCAAACTGAACAAAAGATTTTTTTCTTCTTTTTAAAAAACCTTTTCTATCTTTCCTTTTAAGTGAATCATCATCAACTTCTAATTTAAACTTCAAAGAAATATTTTCCACTTTATTATTTGCAACAACTGCATAACCAGAAGAATACTTTATATTATTCTTTAGATAAGAAGCCATATTTCTCCGAACTTTAATAAAAAAATTCGTTTGATTTTGATCTAGTTCCAAACTCAACACTTGCATAGATTACTAAATTAACGATGCAAATATATAAAGGAAACTTTTAACACGCAAATAGTTTCCTTGGTATTTACAAAAATTTAACATTTGATAGACCTTCAAAATATGATTGATTTACCTTAACTTAGCCCAAAAAAGGAATCATGTTATCATTACCTCAATATCAAGAAGTAATTTCTGAATACTTTGAAAAAATTGCAATTTGTAAAGAACCAAAGAATCTATACGAACCCATTTCTTACATCCTATCTTTAGGAGGGAAGCGAATTCGACCTGTTTTAACCCTAATGGCAACAGATGTTTTTGATGGTGATCATAAAAAAGCATTGTCTGCAGCAGCTGCAGTTGAAGTATTTCATAATTTTTCACTAGTCCATGATGATATTATGGATGATGCTCCCTTGAGAAGAGGAAAAGAAACCGTACATGAAAAATGGAATGTAAACACCGGAATTCTTTCAGGTGATGCCATGCTAATTTTAGCATATCAATATTTTGAAGTTTATGAACCAATGATTTTTCAATCATTAGCCAAACTTTTTAGTAAAACCGCTTTAGAAGTTTGTGAAGGGCAACAATATGATGTAGATTTTGAAACTCGAGACGATGTTACAATTCCAGAATATTTAAAAATGATTGAATATAAAACAGCCGTTTTATTAGGTGCAGCTATGAAAATGGGAGCCATCGTTGCACAAACATCTGAAGAAAACAGAAATTTAATTTATGATTTTGGTCTAAATTTAGGTATTGCTTTCCAATTACAAGATGACTACTTAGATGCTTTTGGCGATCCAAAAACATTCGGCAAACAAGTAGGTGGTGATATTATTGAAAACAAAAAAACATATTTGTATCTAAAAGCGCTTGAATTTTCATCAAAAGATCAGCAACAACAACTAAGTCATTTATTTTCGGTTCAACTTGTTGACAATAGTGAAAAAATTGAATCGGTAAAACAACTATTCATAGAAACAGGGGCAAGTGAGGCAACAAAAAAAGCAATTGAAAACTATACTTTAAAGGCTTTTAACACATTAAATAAAATGTCTATTTCAGAGGATAAAAAAACATTACTTAAGACTTTTGGAGAAATGCTAATGAGTCGAAACGTATGAGAAATAAGATAATGAGAAATTAAAAACACTTACTCATGAATTATCAAATTCCAGCCAATGTAGACAACTTAATTTCTCTAGCAGAAGAGGAACATTTGTATTTTAAGTTAATCGAGCAAGTCAATAAAGATTTTCACTTAGCTAATGAAAGCATTGATTTACCTTCGAGTATTTTACCTTTTGAATTCAAAAATCGTGTTCATGAAAAATTGTTATATCTTATTCAACATAAATTTACTGAATACTTAAATTTATTATACATCATAGACGTCTCAGAAAGTGAAATTAAGAAAATAGATGGTAGTGATTTAGTTCAGTTAGCTGAACAAGTGGCCTTCCTTGTTTTAAAAAGAGAATGGCAAAAAGTATGGTTTAGAAAATACTATTAAAATATTATCCTCACAAAAGGCATCCAAGCTTGTGAGTATACATTATTCTTTTCACGATACAAAACATTATAGCGCATTCCAATTGTGACACCATCAGATCGATAACCAATACCCAAAAACAGTGCTGTATTCCAAAAATTATCAGTTGTTTTAAACCCTGAATCAGTATTATATTTTAAATTCACTCGAAGTTGTTCTACTTCAGCTGAAAGTTGCATTTCTTGAATAGGATTAACTAAACCTATTACCGAAACCCCATACATAGTTGAAGTAAAAAAGTCTCTATTCTTTACATAACTACCAATTATTCCGAAACCTATTGTTGTTAAATGATTGAGCGGCTTAAATGCTGTAGGGGAAAAATACAAATCGCTATAACCATTACCCACAGCTAGCCCTAATCCACCACCAAAACGAACATCCTTAAAAAAAAGATTTTTATTTTTAGCAATTGTATCATTTTGAGCTTGCATTTTTGCAAAAAAGACAAATAAAAAGACCAAAAAAAAAGAATTTAACAACTTTAACATATTTTTCATTCACTAATTAAACAAATTCAAATTAATAGCATAAAAGTACAAATTTCTTTGAAAGATTAGCAGAAAAGTTTATACTTTTGCATAAATTTTTTAACCCAAAGATTGAAAAATCAATATCATGGATAGGTTTTCCTTTTTAAACGCAGCACATACAGCATTTTTTGCTGATTTATATGACCAATACTTAGTAAATCCTGACAGTGTAGAACCTAGCTGGAGAAGTTTTTTCCAAGGTTTTGACTTCGCTAATGAGTTTGCAAGTCCGGTTGACCAATTAACTCAAGCTACTTCAGGTTCAATTGATGCCAAACAATTAACTGAAAAAATTCAAAAAGAAATCAAAGTACTTCAATTAATTGAAGCATACCGAACAAACGGACATTTATTTTCTAAAACAAACCCTGTAAGAGATAGAAGAACATTTACACCAACATTAGATCTTGAAAATTTTGGCTTATCTACTTCCGACGAAACCACAATTTTTCAAGCTTCAACTTTAATTTCTTCTTCACCAATTACACTTGGTGAATTGGTTCAATTATTGAAAAAATTATTCTGCGAAACAATCGCATTCGAATATAAATACATTCGTGACCCTAAAACACAAGCGTGGATTGAACAAAAAATCAATGCCATGGTGAACGAAACACCTTCTGAAAGAAAAAAAATTATTGTTGAAAAATTAAATGAAGCGGTTTCTTTTGAAAACTTTTTACACACAAAATATGTAGGTCAAAAACGTTTTTCATTAGAAGGTAACGAAGCTGTGGTACCTGCCTTTGATTTGTTAATTGAAGATGCTGCTCAACTAGGCGTAGAACAAGTTGTTTTAGGAATGGCACACCGTGGTCGTTTAAATGTTTTAGCTAATGTTTTTGATAAATCGCCTAAAAATATATTTAGTGAATTTGACGGAAAAGATTATGCAGATGGCGATCATTTTGATGGAGACGTTAAATACCACTTAGGAATTACAACTCACAAAATCACAAGAACTGGTAAGGCAATCAACATTAATTTAGTTCCCAACCCATCCCATTTAGAAACGGTTGGTGCTGTAGTTGAAGGTATTACTCGTTCAAAACAAGACCGCTATTTCCCAAATCAACCCAATAAAGTTTTACCTGTAATTGTTCACGGTGACGCTGCTGTGGCAGGACAAGGTTTAGTGTATGAAGTAGCTCAAATGGTTACTTTAGATGGTTATAAAACTCAAGGAACTATTCACGTTGTAATCAACAATCAAGTTGGATTTACAACGAATTACACCGATTCACGTTCGGCTACATATTGTACAGATATTGCAAAACTAACCTCAGCTCCAGTTTTACACGTAAATGCGGATGATGCTGAAGCAGTAGTGAAAGCGATGACTTTTGCATTAGAATACAGAATGGAATTTGGTACTGATGTTTTTGTTGATATTTTAGGTTATAGAAAATATGGCCATAATGAAGGAGACGAACCGCGTTTTACACAACCAAAATTATACAAAACACTTTCTAAACATAAAAATGTAAGAGACATCTATGGCGCTAAATTAGTAGAGCAAGGTGTAATTTCTTCTTCTTATGTTAAAGAAATTGAAGATAGCTATAAAGCAAAATTAGACAACGACTTAAATGCTTCTCGTGCTGAAGAATTAACCGTTATAGAACCTTTTATGCAAGACGAATGGGTTGGTTTTAACAAAGCCGATAGAGCTAAAATGTTAGAAAAAATCAATACCGCTGTAGACGAAAAAACGTTAACTGATATTGCAAAAGTAGTAACTGAATTACCTTCAGATAAAAAATTCATCAGCAAAATACAAAAGCTAATCAACGACAGAAAAGCCATGTATTTTGAGAACAACAAATTAGATTGGGCAATGGGGGAAATGCTAGCTTATGGCTCATTGTTAACTGAGGGATACAACGTTCGTATTTCTGGGCAAGATGTAGAAAGAGGAACCTTCTCTCACAGACATGCCGTTGTTAAAGTAGAAGAATCTGAAGAAGAAGTAGTATTACTAGATCATATTCCAAATAAAAAAGGAAACTTTAACGCATTTAACTCACTATTATCCGAGTATGGCGTGGTAGGTTTTGATTATGGATATGCATTAGCTTCTCCAAAAACTTTAACTATTTGGGAAGCACAATTTGGAGATTTCTCTAATGGAGCTCAAATTATGATTGATCAATACATTTCTGCGGCTGAAGATAAATGGAATAGTCAAAATGGATTGGTTTTCTTGATGCCACATGGATATGAAAATCAAGGTGCTGAACACTCTTCTGCAAGAATGGAGCGCTATTTACAATTATGCTCTCAGCAAAATATGTTTGTGGCTGATTGTACTACTCCTGCTAACTTCTTCCATCTATTAAGAAGACAAATGTTAGCCGATTATAGAAAACCTTTAATGGTATTTACACCAAAGAGTTTATTACGTCATCCGGAAGCCGTTTCATCAATAGAAGAATTTGCTACAGGATCTTTCCAAGAAGTAATTGACGATGCACATGTAAATCCAGCTGATGTAAAAACATTAGTTTTCTGTACCGGTAAATTCTACTACGATTTAAAAGCTGAAAGAGAAAACCAAGGCAGAAATGACGTTGCTTTAGTTCGTATTGAGCAATTATTCCCATTGGCTATTGATCAATTACAAGCCATTATCAATAATTATCCAAACGTTGATGATTATGTATGGGCTCAAGAAGAACCTAAGAACATGGGAGCCTACGGATACATGTTAATGAATTTCGATTTAGTTAGATTACGTTTAGCTTCATCACCAGCATACAGTGCACCGGCAGCAGGTAGTTACACACGATCTAAAAAACGTCATGCGGCAACTATCGCAAAAGTATTTGACAAAAATTTATAAAAATAAATTTGTATTTTTGAAACAATAGATAATAACAACACTTTATAAAATTATATACTGATGATTTTAGAAATGAAAGTCCCTTCACCAGGGGAATCAATCAAAGAAGTAGAAATCGCTACATGGTTAGTGAAAGATGGAGATTATGTAGAAAAAGACCAAGCGATTGCAGAGGTTGATTCAGATAAAGCAACATTAGAATTACCTGCTGAAATGAGTGGTATCATCACTTTAAAAGCAGAAGAAGGTGACACGGTAGCAGTAGGCGCTGTAGTTTGTTTAATTGATACTTCAGCTTCAAAACCTGAGGGTGGTGCTAGTGCTCCAACTACTGAAACTCCAAAAGCTGAAGAGAAAAAAGTAGAAGCTCCAAAAGCAGCTCCAGTTCAAGAAACAACTTATGCAACAGGATCTGCCTCTCCTGCAGCTAAGAAAATTTTAGCAGAAAAAAACATCCAACCTTCTGATGTTGTTGGTACTGGTAAAGGTGGAAGAATCACTACTGAGGACGCTATGAATGCAAAAGCATCAATGGGTACACCAACTGGAGGTTCTCGTTCTTCTGAAAGATCTAAATTATCAATGTTACGTAGAAAAGTAGCTGAACGTTTAGTTGCCGCTAAAAACGAAACAGCTATGTTAACTACTTTCAACGAAGTAGACATGAGTGCTATTTATGCCTTACGTGACCAATATAAAGATGAGTTTAAAGCAAAACACGGATTAGGTTTAGGTTTCATGTCTTTCTTTACAAAAGCAGTTACTAGAGCTTTACAATTATACCCAGATGTAAACTCTATGATTGATGGTCAAGAAAAAATTTCATACGACTTCTGTGATATTTCAGTTGCTGTATCTGGACCAAAAGGTTTAATGGTACCAGTAGTAAGAAATGCAGAATTATTGACTTTCCGTGGGGTAGAAGCAGAAATTAAACGTTTGGCTATTCGTGCTCGCGACGGACAAATTACGGTTGACGAAATGACAGGTGGAACATTTACTATTTCAAATGGTGGTGTATTTGGATCCATGTTATCTACTCCAATTATCAATCCTCCTCAATCAGGAATTTTAGGTATGCACAACGTGGTAGAGCGAGCAATTGTTAAAAACGGACAAATTGTTATTGCTCCTGTTATGTATGTTGCCTTATCGTATGATCACAGAATCATCGATGGACGTGAGTCAGTTGGATTCTTAGTAGCAGTTAAAGAAGCATTAGAAAATCCAGTTGAAATTTTGATGGATAACAATCCTAAAAAAGCACTAGAATTATAATATTTCGAAGCTTATTAATAATATAAATCCCAAACTTTTTGAGTTTGGGATTTTTTTTTAAACAACCCTATTTAAGCAGAAAAACGATAAAACTAATTCATCAAAAAAAATAAAAACAATAATTATATTCTTTATTTTAGCAATCTGAAGTTTATTTTAGTCGAGTCCCCAAGTTTATTTTAAGATGCAAAAATTTATTTATTCCTTAGTTTTTCTAATCTCTTTTACCTCAGCACTTTCTCAAGAATTAAATGAGTTTGAAATTAAAAGAACACGAAGAATTCAAGAACTTCTCATTTCTAATCCCAGCAAAGCTTATTCCGAGGCCTTAGAGGTTAGCAAATCCAAAAACAAATTATTTAGTCTATATGGGCAATATTATGTAGCCTGTTCTTTTTATAATCAGTCAGAGTTTATTCATTCCAAAAAACTACTTATAAAATTATTAGATAACATTGAAAAGGACAAACAATCAATTTCAGAGAAAGTTTATCAAGATTTAATCGGAATATGCGTTAACAAGCTATTTTATATACATAAAAATTTAGGAGAATATGATTTAGCATTGTTTTATCTTGATAGATATAAAAACAAAGTGCCAGACAATAGATTAAATGAACAATACGGACTTATCAAAGTAGCAATGGGAGACTGCATTCATGGTATACCATTATTAAAAAGAGAATTAAAAACATCACCACACTTAAAATTAGGAGTAGGTGAAAAAAAAATAATGAATAAAAAATTATTTGCTGACAAATACAACATTATTGGCGAAGCTTATCAAAAATATTACATCCAAACTAAAAAAAACATTTTCTTAGACTCTGCCAATTATTACTTCAATGTAGCGGCTAAAATGATGATTCAAGATAACTTTTATCCAGAATATACAAAAGTTCTATTATGCATGCGTGAAGCCAAAAGTGCAGCTTTAGCAGGAAACTACGCTGAGTCTCTTTCACTTTACAAAAAGGGTATAAAATATCCGAGCACTCAGGATAATGTAAGAACAATACAATTATTTGATTTAGGAATGGCAGATTGTTTTCATCATTTAAATGAAATTGATTCAGCAATTTTCTATTGTAAAAAATATGTAGATAGCTACCAAAAAACTAAAGTTTCGAAAGAGAATCTATTGATGGCTTATAACATAATGACACAATGTTACAGCAAAAAAAACGATAGCAAAAAAGCATATTTATATGCTCAAAAAAGTTTAGAACTCATACAATCGATTGAAAAAATTAAAAACAAGTCGCTGAATTTTCTCCATAATTATGACTTAAACCTAATCAAAGAGGAATCTAAGAATATTATTGCATCTAAAAATTATTTCAAAATTTCACTTTTTGGTATATTATTTCTTTTAGCTTTAGTAGTTTATAGTTTTTATTATTATTACAAAAATCAAAAAGAAAAACATTATAGATTTTTAAAAATTATTCAAGAT
>NZ_JAGKWP010000167.1 GCF_021151785.1 Flavobacterium sp. | reverse complement strand
GTATAAAAAGCATCTTCAGCGTTCTAGGGAAGATTTTTTGCATGCAGAAACGCTGAGGAATTTTTCTAGAGAATCCTTGCCTATAGGTGAATTTGAATCAGTGCAGGGTCAGATTTTGAGCGGAATTTTAGATGTCGTTGAGTCAGATGAAATTAATGGATTTGATAAAGTTAAAAAGGCAGTCAGTGAGGCAAAAAAATTACAACTACCAATAAATCCACTATCTGCGTGTATAACCGTCAATGATAGGGGAGGCATTTGCCATCAATTGGCGAATGATGACAGATTATCATGGTGTAACCCGGATGAATAATATTTCAAACGTATTTAATACGCCATTAGAAACCGGATTAAGGTGCATGGCCCTTCTGGTTGCTGGATACCCTAATTATTACGATATTGATCGAATTATTTTTTATGATTACTTATTGGTTCACTCAGGTGATATTGCCGGTGGGCCTGCAAGCCTACACCCAAGTACGCCACATCGGTCTGGGGAAATATTAATTAGAAGGCCTGTATTGGAGAATGGCTTAAAAGCGATGATTTTTCGCGGCTTGATCGAAGTGAAATATTCTAACATGGGGATTGAATATGTAGCCACCGATCTAGCCGCTCCATTCTTGGAATCGCTTGAGGCTCAATACACTAAAAAAATGCTCGCTATTGCGGATTGGGTTGTTCATGAATTTGATTCATTACCAATTAGTGAATTGAAGGTAATTCTGAAAAACAATATTACTGTATGGGGTGGTGAATTTCTGAATGAGTCGGTCATTCGCGGAGATCTTTTCTCATGAACAAGGGATTTTATATTAATCGACTAATTGTAAACGGTAGTGATCGTGAAGATGTATTTATAACTTTTTCGCCTAATGTGCATGTCATTGTTGGGCCTTCCAATACCGGGAAAACGCATATTTTCCAATGCGTTAAATATATGCTAGGCGCTGATAGCCAACCCAAACCAATTAAAGAGTCTGAAGGGTATGAAAATTGCTATTTAGAAATAGTTTTACCTGATTCGACAAAGCATACTCTTGTTAGAGGATTGTCAGGTGGCCATGCATCACTTTATGAATGCCCATATGAAGAAATAAAAAATTATCTTAGAGAGCCTGAAATTCTATATGTTGGTAAACCTAAGAAAAATGCTATAACGCTATCAGAATACTTTTTGCGATTATCAAATTTAAATAACAAAAAGGTAAGGAGAAACCAAAGCGGTATAACTGATCCATTATATTTTTCAGATTTAAGACATTTAACTTTAATTGATGAAGTGGCAATCATCAAAGAGGGATCTCCTATTTTCACCGGTCAAAGAGGTGAGGATACAAAAGAGAAGTCAGTTTTAAGGCTTTTGTTAACTGGAAAGGATGACAGTAATGTTATTTCTAAACCTAAGAAAAATGTCATAGAAAATAGAAAGGGAAGAATGGAGGTTATTGCTGAGTTAATTAAAAATTATAAAAAGGAGCTGGCCAGCTTTAATTACCCAGAAATAGATAGTGATGAATTGGATGATCAAATTAAGAAACTGGAAGCGTCGATTGAATCTTCTAAAGAGTTGCTAGATTCTCTTTATGATCAGGCAAAGGAATATGAGTCCACAATTGACTTACACTGGGTTGAGTGGAAGGAGAATGAATCTCGGCTTATCACTATTAATGAGTTACTTTCTAGATTTTATCTATTGGAAAAGCACTATGATACTGATATTTCTCGATTAGATGCCATTCAAGAAGTGGGTAATGCATTTTCATTACTGAATATAAGCCAATGCCCTGTATGTAACGGTGAGATAAGCGACGGAGATCATGCCATATGTAGCACTGACGATATAATAAATGCATCAAGAGCTGAATTATTAAAAATTGAAACACTCAAAAAGGAGCTTTACAGCACTACATCTACTTTAAAGAGTGAGAAGGAATTTCTAGTTGAAACTATAGAAAAGAATAAAAAATTTCATGCTGAAGCTCAGAAATATGCCACCGATTTTGTATCGGAGAACATACGTGTAATGGTAAAAAAATTGGAAGATTATAGAGGGGCTCTTTCAGAAAAAAATGCAATTCAGAAAATAATTGAAAAACTAGAGGATTTAGAAGATCAGAAAAAGTTGTACGAACAAGAGGTAGATCCCATGGATGGAAATTATTCATTTGATGAGTTGACAACATCTACTGTTACCGATCTATGTGATGTAGTAAAGGGACTTTTAAATGAATGGAAATATGATGATGTGTTGAGTGTCTCTTTTAGCGAGAAAACATGTGACTTGGTCATAAACGGATACGATAGAAATCTATCTGGAAAAGGTTATCGCGCTCTCGCGTATGCCGCTTTTTCAATTGGGCTTATGCATATTTGCCTTCAGCCTGGTCGCAACCATTCAGGGGTTACTCTTTTGGATTCGCCTTTATGTACTTTGAGATCAAGGCACTTAGAGAAAGAAAGAAATCTCCAAGAAAAAGATGTAATTGGGGATAAAACAAAAGAAGCTTTTTATTTGGGTATTTCAAAGCTTAAGGAAAAGGGTCAAATTATTATTCTTGAAAATGATGGTCCTGCGCACCCTCAAGATCTTAATATTGGATACACTGAATTTACTAAAGACGCGAATGTAGGTAGGTATGGTTTTTATCCAAAATCTGATGCACTAATCAAAGCATAATAGGACAGGATTTAAGGTTGCCGCTTGCCTCGGCGTCCTTCTTGTCGGTTGCTGACCGCCAGCTCTACCAAGAAAACGGTCTGTCATTGAGGCAGACCTTTTGGGCTCCGTTATTAACTGCAACTTCAATGAT
>NZ_JAGKWP010000166.1 GCF_021151785.1 Flavobacterium sp. | reverse complement strand
TTAAAAATTGTAGTTTTAGTTGGGTTTACAAGTAAGTGCTTTAAAAGAGGTTAAAATTTATACTTTTTGTAGTTTGTTTTTAAAAAATGGTGGTTGTGCAAGAGCTACAGCTACCATTGTTAGCGGTAGTACTAATTTTCTCTGTTTTTCAAAATTGACTGTAGATCTTCAATTCTTTTTTTTGTTTGCACTTCTAAACAAGTTAATCTTATTAAAGGTTGAATACTTCCTCCTTCATATTCGTGCGCTTCAAACTCACAGTGCGAATCTCTAAATTTTATCCAATCTTTTTGAGCTTTAACAAGCATTTTTATTTCGTCTTCTTCTAAGACTTTTAATAAATGTTTATAAACTTTATTTAATTCGGTATCTACTTTTTGATAGCTTTTAAATGCAGTTTCATTCATTTCAGCTTGAGTTTGTGCATTAGCATTGTAACTTAAAGTTGAAAATAGAAATGTTACTAAAAAGAGAGTTTTTTTCATTATAAGGTGTTTATTAGGCTCTAATTTTGTTCTGTTTTGGAGTATTACCGCTAACATCAGTTCGGCTAAAAAGCTAAATTTCTTTACTCACTAACCTTTACAAACTCAAATATACTACTTTTTAGTAATAAATATTTGATAAATTAAAAATTATAGTTTTAATAGGGTTTACAAGTAAGTGCTTTAAAAGAGGTTGAAATTTTTACTTTTTGTAGTTTGTTTTTAAAAAGTGGTGGTTGTACAACAGCACGTGTGTTGTGTACTGTTTTTTCTATTCTTTTTCTAATCCAACTGCATCTTTTCTGATTTTTCTCAGCCAAGATTTATTGTATTTTTTTTTAAGATGTTTAAATGTCAGCTTATTGTATTTTGTTAAATAATCGATTTTATAACTACCAATTAAAGAATATTTCACATTGTATTTTTGTTGAAATTCTAAATCTTCGTTGTTTAAATCATATGAAGTCAATTCCGAAACAAAAATGATAAAAATATTCCTTTGCGCATTCTTTTTAAAATTGTATTTTGGATTGTCGGCATTCTCAATATCCTTCGTGTTTATTGGGGTTCTCGCCTCAAGTACTTTATATTTAAAGTCATTAGACGGACCATATTTTTCTTCTAATTTTATTTCCTCGAGTTCAAAGTTCATTTCTTGCCGATTAACTTTTACTTTTTGTGTTTTCATGCCTACGGAACTAATCACCAAAGTGTCATTTAGGGTAGCTTTGAGCTCATATTTGCCTTCAAAATCAGTAAGGGTTGCGGTATTCTTTTTATCAACCCTAACTAAAGCATCATAAATAGGTTCTTGGGTTCTTTTATTGATGACAAGACCGTGTATTATTTCTTGCCCAAAAAATACCATGGGAAGTAGTAAAAACAAGTAGTAAATAATTTTTTTCATGGTCTGTTTTCTCAGTGTTTTGTAATTAATACCCTTAAAATTCGCCTACTAATTTGGGGTAGATGATGATTCTTTTTTTTGTCTGTTTCTCAATTACACGATAATCTTGTTCGCCGTACTTAGTTCTGTATTGTTCGGTAGTGTAATATTCACAGTCACTCGTTTGATAAATTTCACCGTTAATATCGTTGATAAATAAACCTATTTGGTTCCCAGAACAACGGAGTAGAATATGCCAAAGATTTCCATGATTTGTATTGTAACTCCGCCCATTAAAGTCAAGAAGAAAACTTATATGAGATGGACATATTTTGCTATTACGAACAAGGTTATAGAGCGCTTTCTCAGTTAATGTAAATGTTTCTTCTAAATTAACTTCTCTGATGACGGTTCCCTCTGTTGTATATTCAGCATTTTGTCCTAGTAATCTTTTAACCCAATCATTATTCTCTTTTTGGTATATCGATTTTATGAGGCCATTTGTATGATAGGCAATGTAAGTGTAAAAATCTTTTTTTTCACTTTCAATCAAAAAGCCTATTTCTTTTTTGCTTTGAGTATTTGAATTGATTTCAGAAATTGTGTAAAGGGCGCCGTTCAAATCTTCAAAGATAAGGTTAAAAATCCCATCACTTGTTCCCATCCACACAAAGTGAATTTCTTTGTTTTTTAGAACCTCCAACTTTAATTCTTTTTTCAGGTAGCCATTAATCTTTTTAAAATCATTAAAATTCTTCATCGTAAAACTACCCATATCTGCAAAATCTTTTACTGAGTCTTGGTCGGTAAGTATTTTTCTAATATGGTTCTTGATTTTTAATAATTGATGACTCTTGATTTTATTTTCGTTGGGGTTAATGACCGGTAAATCATAATCAAAAAAACAATTGCTTGCATTTTTTTCAGATTTATCAAGTAATAAATAGTCTTTATAGGTTATCAACCTTCCTTTTTCATCAAAATACAGGGTTGTAATCGGAAATCCGTTTCTTTCGATGGTTTTATATTTCAATTTTGCGTTTTTAAAATAATATCTGACTAAAGCTTCAGAGTAATATCTCAGATAGGGGTCCGGACTGTTGTGGGTTGCGGGGTCAAACAACAATTCGGAAAATGAGTAAGTAATATCTCCTCGGTATGAAATACCGTTAAATTTAAACTCCTCTTGGCGGTTGCTCTCTTTGTAGCGGATGCTTTTTTCAAGTAGTTCGTAAAATGTAAAACCTTTTTTAATAGAGGTGTCATTTTCGAGAAAACCCAATTCTGCCGACTCGTGCTTTGTGTTCTGAGCGTAAAGACAAATTGAACATAAGACAAAAAATATTATGGGTAGTTTACTTTTCATATTGATTTCTCAAAATAGGTGTTTCAGTCTGTTTTTTTTACAAAATGGCACACAACATCAATTCGTCTAAAAGCTAAATTTCTTTACTACCTAACCTTTAAAACTCAAATATACTACTTTTTAGTAATGAAT
>NZ_JAGKWP010000009.1 GCF_021151785.1 Flavobacterium sp. | reverse complement strand
GTTAAAATAAATTAAAAGTAATTTACAAATTTATTTTTTTATTTTTAATATTTCAGTAATTACAACAAAAACATTTATTTTTAATCAATAATTAAGAATATTTTTTTACTAAAAACAAAAAAGAGACTGATTTAAAACAAAATCAATCTCTTTGAAAAGATAAAAATAAAACACTAAGCCTTTCCTGTTGGTCCAAAATTTAATGGTATATTAGGTTGTTCACCTTCTTTTATTTCACCATGCTGATGCTCAAAACGTTTTATATTTTCATGCAAAGCTCCTAATAATCTTTTTGCATGTTGAGGTGTTAAAACAATTCTTGATTTTACTTTTGCCTTTGGAACACCTGGCATCATACTAATAAAATCTAAAACGAATTCCGTATTAGAATGATTAATAATAGCTAAATTTGAATAAATCCCTTCAGCAATTGTTTCGTCTAACTCAATGTTAATTTGTCCTTCTTGATTGTTGTTTTCCATAAGTATATAGATTTAAAAAAAACCTAACAATACGAATACTGTTAGGTTTTAAATATAGTCAAATTTAATAAATTCTTAGAAATTAATTTCTTCTTTTGAAGCCATCAATTCACTGTATTCATCTTTAGAACCTACAAGGATATTATCATAATCTCTCATACCTGTACCAGCAGGAATTCTGTGACCTACAATAACATTTTCTTTCAATCCTTCTAATGTATCAATTTTACCAGCAACCGCTGCTTCATTTAATACTTTTGTAGTTTCCTGGAATGATGCAGCTGAAATGAACGACTTCGTTTGTAATGATGCTCTAGTAATACCTTGAAGAATTGGAGTAGCGGTAGCAGGAACTACATCTCTTGCAATTACTAAATTTTTATCTTCACGCTTTAACAATGAATTTTCATCTCTTAACTCTCTTGGAGTAACTATCTGCCCAGGTTTTAAGTTAGAAGAATCTCCAGCGTCTTCGATTACTTTCATTCCATATAATTTATCATTTTCTTCGATAAAATCACTAGCATGAACTAATTGATCTTCTAAGAATAATGTATCTCCTGGATCTTGTATTTGCACTTTTCTCATCATCTGACGAATCACTACTTCAAAGTGCTTGTCATTGATTTTTACCCCTTGCAAACGATATACTTCTTGAATTTCGTTCACTAAGTATTGTTGTACAGCAGATGGTCCTTGAATTCTTAAAATATCATCTGGAGTGATTGCACCATCAGATAATGGCATCCCAGCTCTTACAAAGTCATTTTCTTGAACTAATATTTGGTTAGAAAGTTTTACTAAGTATTTCTTCACTTCTCCAAATTTCGACTCAATTGATAACTCTCTATTACCTCGCTTCACTTTTCCAAATGTTACCACACCATCAATTTCTGAAACCACAGCTGGATTAGAAGGATTACGAGCTTCTAATAACTCTGTAATTCTTGGTAAACCTCCTGTAATATCTCCTGCTTTAGAAGAACGACGAGGAATTTTAACTAAAACTTTACCTGCTTTAATTTTTTCACCATCGTCTACCATTAAGTGAGCTCCTACTGGTAAGTTATATGATCTAATTAATTCACCATCTTTACCATAAATATGTAATGTTGGAATTAATTTTTTATTACGTGCCTCAGAAATTACTTTTTCTTGGAAACCAGTTTGTTCGTCAATTTCTACCAAGAACGATTGTCCTTGTTCGATATCTTCATAACCAACTTTACCAGTAAATTCAGAAACAATTACACCATTATATGGGTCCCATTTACAAATAGTTGCTCCTTTTTCAACAACATCTCCATCTTTCACATAAATTGTAGAACCATATGGAATATTATGCGTATTTAAAACAATTCCTGTTTTAGCATCAACTAATTTTAATTCAGTTGAACGAGAAATTACAATATCAATTGTATTTCCTTCTGCATCCTCACCTTTAACTGTTTTTAAGTCCTCAATTTCTAATCTACCACCAAAACGAGCAACAATACTTGACTCTTCAGATATACCACCTGCAACCCCTCCAACGTGGAACGTACGAAGTGTTAACTGTGTACCTGGCTCTCCAATTGATTGTGCAGCAATAACTCCTACAGCTTCACCTTTTTGAGCCATTTTACCAGTAGCTAAATTTCTACCGTAACATTTAGCACAAATACCTTTTTTAGCTTCACAAGTTAAAGCTGAACGAACTTCCACTTTTTCAACTGGAGATCCTTCAATCTTTTTAACAATAGCCTCAGTTATTTCTTCACCAGCGTGAACTAAAATTTCAGAATCTAATGGATTTACAACATCCTGTAAAGCTACACGACCTAAAATTCTTTCTCCTAAAGATTCAACAATTTCTTCGTTTTTCTTTAGAGCTGTAACTTCAATTCCTCTCAATGTACCACAATCAACAGAATTGATAATAACATCTTGAGAAACGTCATGTAGTCTTCTTGTTAAATATCCTGCATCGGCTGTTTTTAAGGCCGTATCGGCAAGACCTTTACGAGCACCGTGTGTAGAGATAAAATATTCTAAGATTGATAAACCTTCTTTAAAGTTTGATAAAATTGGATTTTCAATAATTTCACCTCCAGCAGCAGTAGATTTTTTAGGCTTAGCCATCAATCCACGCATACCTGTTAACTGACGAATCTGTTCTTTTGAACCCCTTGCTCCAGAATCAAGCATCATGTACACAGAGTTGAATCCTTGTTGATCTTCTCTGATGTTTTTCATAGCATACTCTGTTAATTTAGCATTAGCAGAAGTCCAAACGTCAATTACCTGATTATAACGCTCATTATTTGTAATAAGACCCATGTTATAATTCATTGTAATTGCATCTACTTCTTCTCTTGCACTAGCAATTAAAGGTTCTTTTTCATCTGGAACTTTAATATCACCTAAACTGAATGATAAACCACCTTTGAAGGCAAATTTATACCCCATATCCTTAATATTATCAAGGAATGCAGCAGTTGTAGGAACATCAGTTACAGCCAAGATTTTACCAATAATATCTCTTAACGATTTTTTTGTTAAAACCTCATTAATATAACCAGCTGCTTCAGGAACTACTTCATTAAATAATACTCTACCTGCAGTTGTTTGAATAATTTTGTATACTAGTTCACCTTCTTCATTAAAGTCTTTTGTTCTTACTTTAACACGAGCATTTAAATCTAAGCGCCCTTCGTTTAAAGCAATATGAACTTCTTCAACTGAATAGAATGTTAAACCTTCACCTTTAATTGGATATTCAGGTGTAGACAATCTTTCTTTAGTCATGTAATAAAGACCCAATACCATGTCCTGAGAAGGTACTGTAATAGGAGCACCATTTGCAGGGTTTAGAATATTATGAGAAGCCAACATTAACAATTGAGCTTCTAAGATTGCTTCAGGTCCTAAAGGTAAATGAACGGCCATCTGGTCACCATCGAAATCGGCGTTGAAAGCCGTACAAGTCAATGGGTGTAACTGGATTGCTTTTCCTTCAATTAACTTAGGTTGGAAAGCTTGAATACCTAATCTGTGAAGAGTTGGAGCACGGTTTAGCAATACAGGATGTCCTTTGATTACATTTTCTAAGATATCCCATACAACTGGCTCTTTTTTATCAATAATTTTCTTAGCCGACTTAACTGTTTTAACGATTCCTCTTTCGATTAATTTACGAATAACGAATGGTTTATACAATTCTGCAGCCATATCTTTTGGAAGACCACATTCATACATTTTCATTTCTGGTCCAACGACAATTACCGAACGAGCAGAATAATCCACACGTTTACCTAATAAGTTTTGACGGAAACGTCCTTGTTTACCTTTTAATGAATCTGATAAAGATTTTAAAGGTCTATTTGATTCTGTTTTAACAGCAGAAGCTTTTCTAGTATTGTCGAATAATGAATCAACTGCTTCTTGTAACATACGTTTTTCATTACGTAAGATTACTTCAGGAGCTTTAATTTCCATTAAACGTTTTAGACGGTTATTACGGATAATAACTCTTCTATACAAGTCATTTAAATCTGAAGTTGCAAAACGACCTCCATCAAGTGGCACTAACGGACGTAATTCAGGTGGAATAACCGGGATTACTTTTAAAATCATCCATTCAGGTAGATTTTCTCTATTTTTGTTAGCCTCACGGAATGATTCAACAACATTTAAACGTTTTAAGGCTTCCGTTTTTCTTTGCTTAGAAGTCTCATTATTAGCCGCGTGACGCAATTTATAGGACAAGTCATCTAAGTCAGTACGAGCTAGTAAATCCATAATACATTCAGCGCCCATTTTAGCAATGAATTTATTTGGATCAGAATCATCTAAATATTGATTTTCCATTGGTAAAGAATCAGCAATATTTAAATACTCTTCTTCTGTCAAGAAATCTAATGTATTTAAAGTTTCACCGTCAGGTCCTTTTGCAATACCTGGTTGAATTACCACATATCTTTCATAATAGATAATCATATCTAATTTCTTAGATGGTAATCCAAGTAAATATCCAATTTTGTTAGGTAAAGAACGGAAATACCAGATATGAGCAATTGGCACTACAAGATTGATATGTCCAACTCTGTCTCTTCTTACTTTCTTTTCAGTAACTTCTACACCACAACGGTCACATACGATACCTTTGTAGCGAATTCTTTTATATTTACCACAAGCACATTCGTAGTCTTTAACTGGACCAAAAATTCTTTCACAGAAAAGACCATCACGCTCAGGTTTATGCGTACGATAGTTGATTGTTTCAGGCTTTAAAACTTCTCCTCTTGATTCTGCCAAGATTGATTCTGGTGAAGCTAAACCTATTGTGATTCTGTTAAATCTTTTAACGGTATTTTTATCTTTTAATTTTGTCATGATATGAATACTATCGATTTATTAAAATTCAATTGTAAGTTTTTGTTTTAGAATCAGTCGTAAAATAAAGTACGACTGATTCCGAAAACTAATTTATTCTTCTAATCTAATGTCTAATCCAAGACCTTTTAATTCATGCATTAATACATTGAATGATTCAGGTAATCCTGGCTCTGGCATAGTTTCTCCTTTAACGATTGCTTCGTAAGTTTTTGCTCTACCAGTTACATCATCAGATTTTACCGTTAATATCTCTCTTAAAGTACTAGAAGCACCATAAGCTTCAAGAGCCCAAACCTCCATTTCTCCAAAACGCTGACCACCAAACTGAGCTTTACCTCCTAATGGCTGTTGCGTAATTAATGAGTATGGACCAATAGAACGTGCGTGCATTTTATCATCAACCATATGACCTAACTTAAGCATATAAATTACACCCACTGTTGCTGGCTGATGGAAACGCTCTCCTGTTCCTCCATCATATAAATAAGTATGACCAAATCTTGGGATTCCAGCTTCGTCTGTTAAGGCATTAATTTGGTCTAAAGTTGCACCATCAAAAATTGGAGTTGCAAACTTTTTACCTGTTTTTAATCCCGCCCATCCTAATACTGTTTCATAAATCTGACCAATGTTCATACGTGAAGGTACCCCAAGCGGATTCAATACAATATCTACTGGCGTTCCATCTTCTAAGAATGGCATATCTTCTTGACGAACAATTTTAGCAACAATACCTTTGTTACCGTGACGACCCGCCATTTTATCTCCTACTCTTAGCTTACGTTTTTTAGCAATATAAACTTTTGCTAATTTCAAAATACCTGATGGCAATTCATCTCCAACAGTAATTGTAAATTTCTCTCTTCTTAATACACCTTGTAAATCATTTAATTTAATTTTATAGTTGTGTACTAAATCGTTGATTAATTCATTTGTATGATCATCAGTTGTCCATTGACCTTTTGTTAAGTGTGCAAAATCTTCAACACCTTGTAACATTTTCTTAGTGAATTTTTTACCTTTTGGCAATACTTCTTCACCTAAGTCATTTAAGACACCTTGAGATGTTTTTCCGTCTACGATTAAGAATAATTTATCGATTAATCTGTCTTTAAGTTCAACGAATTTAACCTCGAACTCCATTTCAAGTTTATCTAAATCTTCTTTATCTTTAGAACGTTTACGTTTATCTTTAACTGCTTTAGCAAATAATTTTTTATCTAAAACTACACCATGTAAAGAAGGCGAAGCTTTTAAAGATGCATCTTTCACATCACCTGCTTTATCACCAAAGATAGCACGTAATAATTTTTCTTCTGGAGTTGGATCTGATTCCCCTTTTGGTGTGATTTTACCAATTAAGATATCACCAGGTTTAACTTCAGCTCCAATTCTAATCATACCGTTTTCATCTAAATCTTTAGTAGCTTCTTCAGAAACGTTAGGAATATCATTAGTTAATTCTTCATTACCTAATTTTGTGTCTCTAACTTCTAAAGAATAATCATCTACGTGAATTGATGTAAAGATATCATCACGAACTACCTTTTCAGAAATTACAATTGCATCCTCGAAGTTATAACCTTTCCAAGGCATAAAGGCAACTTGTAAATTTCTACCTAAAGCTAATTCTCCATTTTGAGTAGCATATCCTTCACAAAGCACTTGTCCTTTTTCAACTCTGTCACCTTTTCTAACAATAGGTTTTAAGTTGATAGTGGTGCTTTGATTTGTTTTTCTAAATTTAATTAATTGGTATGTTTTTTCATCTGGATCAAAACTTACCATTCTTTCTTCCTCTGTTCTATCGTACTTTATAGTGATTTTGTTAGCATCAACATAAGTAACAACACCAGAACCTTCAGCATTTATTAACACTCTTGAATCAGAAGCTACTTGTCTTTCTAAACCAGTTCCAACAATTGGTGCTTGTGGTCTTAATAGAGGTACTGCTTGACGCATCATGTTTGATCCCATCAACGCACGGTTAGCATCATCATGCTCTAAGAAAGGAATTAAAGAGGCTGAAATAGAAGCAATCTGGTTTGGCGCTACATCTGTATAATGAACCGCTGTTGGATCTACCACTGGGAAATCACCTTCTTCACGTGCAATTACTTTATCAGCTGTAATTACTCCTTCATTACTCATTTCAATGTTCGCCTGAGCAATTAACTTACCTTCTTCTTCTTCAGCACTTAAATAGATAGGTTCAGCAATTAAATCAACTTTACCGTTTTCTACTTTTCTATAAGGAGTTTCAATGAATCCCATTCCGTTTACTTTAGCATAAACTCCTAACGAAGAAATCAAACCAATGTTTGGACCCTCAGGCGTTTCAATAGGACATAAACGTCCATAATGCGTGTAGTGAACGTCACGAACTTCGAAACCAGCTCTTTCTCTTGATAAACCACCAGGTCCTAAAGCTGATAGACGACGTTTGTGTGTAATCTCAGCTAATGGATTTGTTTGATCCATAAATTGAGATAATTGGTTAGTTCCGAAGAAAGAATTAATTACAGATGATAATGTTTTAGCATTAATCAAATCAATTGGCGTAAACACCTCGTTATCACGAACGTTCATTCTTTCACGGATGGTACGAGCCATACGCGCTAACCCAACACCAAACTGAGCCGACAATTGTTCCCCTACTGTTCTTACACGACGATTAGATAAGTGGTCAATATCATCGATTTCAGCTTTTGAATTAATTAATTCAATTAAATATTTTACGATTGTAATAATATCTTCTTTAGTTAAAACTTGTTTATCCATAGGAATATCCAAGCCTAACTTTTTATTCATTCTGTAACGACCTACGTCACCTAAATTATAACGTTGGTCAGAGAAGAATAATTTATCAATAATACCACGAGCAGTTTCCTCATCAGGTGGTTCTGCATTACGTAATTGTCTATATATGTGCTCTACAGCTTCTTTTTCAGAATTTGTAGGGTCTTTTTGTAAAGTATTATGAATAATAGCAAAATCTGCTTGATTATTATCTTCTTTGTGTAATAAAATTGATTTTACATCCGCTTCAAGAATTTCCTCTACATTATCTTTATCAAGAATAGTATCACGATCTAAAATAATTTCATTACGCTCGATAGAAACCACCTCTCCAGTATCTTCATCAACGAAATCCTCATGCCAAGTATTTAGCACACGAGCAGCAAGTCTTCTACCGATATATTTTTTAATTCCAGTTTTTGAAACTTTGATTTCTTCAGCTAAATCAAATATTTCAAGAATATCTTTATCTCTTTCAAAACCAATGGCCCTGAAAAGAGTTGTTACAGGTAATTTTTTCTTTCTATCAATATATGCATACATTACATTATTGATATCTGTTGCAAATTCAATCCAAGAACCTTTAAAAGGAATGATTCTAGCAGAATACAATTTAGTTCCATTTGCGTGGAAAGATTGTCCGAAGAATACACCTGGAGATCTATGTAATTGGGAGACAACAACACGTTCAGCACCATTAATTACAAAAGTACCACTAGGCGTCATATATGGAATAGTACCTAAATAAACATCTTGAACGATAGTTTCAAAATCTTCATGTTCAGGATCTGTACAATATAATTTTAAACGAGCTTTTAGAGGAACACTATATGTTAAACCTCTATCGATACATTCCTCGATAGTATATCTAGGAGGGTCAATAAAATAATCTAGAAACTCTAGAACAAATTGATTTCTAGTATCAGTTATTGGAAAATTTTCCATGAAGGTGTTGTAAAGACCCTCGTTACCTCTTTCATCAGATTTGGTTTCTAATTGAAAAAAATCTCTAAAAGATTTCACTTGAATATCAAGAAAATCAGGATAATTAGGGATATTTTTTGTTGAGGCAAAATTGATTCTTTCAGTCTGATTAGCAATCATCAATGGACAAAATTTTGATTTTAAAAAAGTAACTTTTGTGTAAAACACTAATTTTAAATACTTCCTTTAGTACAACTACAACATCTTTAAATACAAACCAGGAAAAAGTTTGTAATTTTTCTTCGTCTGTAGCTGCTTATATATTTTGCTAAATTAAAAAATTTAATATACGCAAAATGGTTTAGACCTTTGAGAGTAAATCTCAAGGTCTAAACCTAGCTTTTTGTGATAAGTTAGATTATTTTAACTCAACAACAGCTCCAGCCTCTTCTAATGCTTTCTTAAGACCTTCTGCTTCGTCTTTAGAAACACCTTCTTTAACATTTGTTGGAGCAGCATCAACTAAATCTTTAGCTTCTTTTAATCCTAATCCAGTTAATTCTTTAACAGCTTTAACTACACCTAATTTAGAAGCACCTGCATCTTTTAATACTACTGTGAACTCAGTTTGTTCAGCAGCAGCAGCAGCATCACCACCTCCAGCAACTACAACAGCTGCAGCGGCAGGCTCGATACCATACTCATCTTTTAATATTGTTGCTAATTCGTTAACTTCTTTAACAGTTAAGTTAACTAATTGTTCTGCGAATTGTTTTAAATCTGCCATTTTTTCTATCTTTAATGTGTTTTAAAAAATATTATAATTTATAAGTGCGTTTGCATTTATTCTGCTGCTTCACCTTTTGATTCTGCATTATTTAATAAAGCAGAAATGATGCGTTTAGCAGGAGATTGAAGTAATCCAATGATATCACCAATAACTTCTTCTTTAGATTTAATTGCTACTAAGCTATCTAATAAGTTATCACCAATATAGATTTCTTGATTTATGTAAGCTCCTTTTAAAACTGGTTTCTCACCTTTTTTACGGAACTCTTTTATTATTTTTGCTGGTGCATTTGCCACATCAGCAATTAATATTGAAGTATTACCTTTTAAAGTAGTTGGTAATTCACCATACTCATTAGCAGAAGCTTCCATAGCTTTCTCTAATAAAGTATTTTTAACAACTTCTAATTTGATACCTGCTTTGAAACAAGCTCTTCTTAAATCTGAAGTTGTACCTGCATCTAAACCTGAAATGTCAGCTAAATATACAATATTTGCATCTGCTAACTGTGCAGTTAAATCTTCAATAGCAATTGATTTTTCTTCTCTAGTCATACTAAATATTTTTAACTACCAATTATACTGCTTTAGGATCTAAAGCAATAGCAGGACTTTGTGTACTTGATAAGTGAATTGACTTAATATAAGTACCTTTAGCTGCAGTTGGTTTTAATTTAATTAATGTTTGAACAATCTCATGCGCATTGTCATAAATCTTATCAGCATCAAACGACACTTTTCCAATACCTGCATGAACAATACCAGTTTTATCAACCTTAAAGTCGATTTTACCAGCTTTAACTTCTTGAACAGCTTTAGCAACATCCATAGTTACAGTACCTGTCTTAGGGTTAGGCATTAAACCTCTTGGACCTAAAACACGTCCTAATGGACCTAATTTACCCATAACAGCAGGCATAGTAATGATTACATCAATATCCGTCCAACCGTCTTTAATTTTTTGTAAATAGTCATCTAAACCTACGTGATCTGCACCAGCAGCTTTAGCTTCAGCTTCTTTATCTGGAGTTACAAGAGCCAATACTCTTACATCTTTTCCTGTTCCATGAGGAAGTGTTACTACACCTCTAACCATTTGATTCGCTTTTCTAGGATCAACTCCTAAACGTACAGCGATGTCAACAGACTCATCAAATTTTGCAGAAGCAACTTCTTTAATTAAAGCAGAAGCTTCTTTTAAAGTATAAAGTTTATTCTTCTCAATTTTTGATGCAGCGACTTTTTGTTTTTTTGTCAATTTTGCCATGTCTAATTCTTTTTAATGATTAAAAAGGAGCATCTCCAGTTACTGTGATACCCATAGATCTTGCTGTACCAGCGATCATACTCATTGCTTTTTCTAATGTAAAAGCATTTAAATCAGCCATTTTATCTTCAGCGATAGCTTTAATTTGATCCCAAGTAACACTTGCAACCTTTTTACGATTTGGCTGACCCGAACCAGACTTTAATTTTGCTGCCTCTAATAATTGAATTGCAGCAGGTGGCGTTTTAACAACAAAGTCGAAAGACTTGTCTTTATACACAGTAATTTGTACTGGTAAAACTTTGCCAGGTTTATCTTGTGTTCTTGCATTAAACTGCTTACAGAACTCCATGATGTTAACCCCAGCAGCCCCCAAAGCAGGTCCAACCGGTGGCGATGGATTCGCAGCACCTCCCTTAACTTGTAGTTTAACTACTTTACTAACTTCTTTTGCCATTTTTAAAAAAATTTAGCACATCTATCAATTGGAAGCGATTGATGTGATTATATATAAGTAACAAATTTATACTTTTTCAACTTGCATAAAACTTAATTCTAATGGTGTTTTTCTTCCAAAAATTTTAACCATTACTTCAAGTTTACGTTTCTCTTCATTAACTTTTTCAATAGAACCATTAAATCCATTGAAAGGACCATCAATGACTTTAACTGTTTCGCCAACAGAATAAGGAATATTCACATTCTCAGCTTTAACAGATAACTCATCAACTTTACCTAACATTCTATTAACCTCAGCTTGTCTCAAAGGCACAGCATCACCTCCCTTAGTCTCACCTAAAAAACCAATAACACCAGTGATTGACTTAATTATATGAGGAACCTCTCCAGTTAGATTAGCTTCAATCATAACATAACCAGGGAAATACACTCTCTCTTTAGAAATTTTTTTACCATCTCTAACTTGAACCACTTTTTCAGTAGGCACAAGAACTTGAGAAATATAGTCAGCCATTCCAACTCTGTTAATTTCTTGCTCAATATAAGCCTTAACTCTGTTTTCTTGACCACTAACAGCTCTTACAACATACCACTTCTTTACGTTATTATCAGCCATTATAAATTAACCTTTTAATAAATTAAAGAAACCGTTTAGTATCTTAGTAAAAGACACATCAACACCCCAAGTTGCTAAAGCAAAAATAACAGAGAATAATGCAACTATAATTGTATACTTTTGAACTTCGTCCCAAGCAGGCCAAGTTACATTAGACTTTAATTCTTCGAAAGCTTCAGAAAAATATTTTAACATGATCTTTTACTTTATTTTGCACGAGCGGAGGGATTCGAACCCCCATCAATGGTTTTGGAGACCACTATTCTGCCCTTGAACTACGCTCGTTTGTTAAAAAAACTGTGTCGTCGTTAAACGACACAGTTATATAATTTGACTATTAATTAGTCTAAAATTTCAGTTACCTGACCAGCACCTACTGTTCTACCACCTTCACGAACAGCAAAACGTAAACCTACTGATAAAGCGATTGCAGATAATAATTCCACTTCAATAGTTAAGTTATCACCTGGCATAACCATGTCTCTTCCAGCTGGTAAAGAAATAGTACCAGTTACGTCAGTTGTACGTACATAGAACTGTGGACGGTAGTTATTGTGGAATGGAGTGTGACGTCCACCTTCTTCTTTTTTCAAGATATAAACCTCAGCTTTAAATTTAGCATGTGGTTTTACTGAACCTGGTTTACAGATTACCATACCTCTTTTGATATCAGCTTTGTCGATACCTCTTAACAATAAACCAACGTTATCACCAGCTTCACCTCTATCTAAGATTTTACGGAACATCTCAACCCCTGTAATTGTAGAAGTTAATTTATCCGCTCCCATACCAATGATTTCAACAGCATCACCTGTATTAGCAACTCCAGTTTCGATACGTCCTGTAGCAACAGTACCACGACCTGTAATTGTAAATACGTCTTCAACTGGCATTAAGAAAGGCTTATCAACATCACGAGCTGGTAATTCAATCCAATTATCAACTGCATCCATTAATTCCATAACAGTAGCAACCCATTTTGGATCCCCATTTAAAGCTCCTAAAGCAGAACCTTGAACAACAGGACCATTATCACCATCATATTGATAGAAAGATAATAAATCTCTGATTTCCATTTCTACTAATTCCAATAATTCTGCATCATCAACCATGTCAACTTTGTTCATGAATACAACCATTCTAGGCACACCAACTTGACGACCTAATAAGATGTGCTCACGAGTTTGAGGCATTGGACCATCTGTAGCAGCAACTACTAAAATAGCTCCATCCATTTGCGCAGCACCAGTAACCATGTTCTTAACGTAATCCGCGTGACCTGGACAGTCAACGTGAGCATAGTGACGGTTAGCAGTTGAATACTCAACATGAGAAGTATTGATAGTAATACCTCTTTCTTTTTCTTCTGGAGCGTTATCGATTTGGTCGAATGATTTAGCTTCAGATAAACCAGCATCAGCTAATACTTTAGTGATTGCAGCAGTTAACGTAGTTTTCCCGTGGTCTACGTGTCCGATAGTACCAATATTTAAATGGGGCTTCGAACGATCAAATGTTTCTTTTGCCATGATTTTAAAATTTTAATCTTAGTTATATATTAGTGTTCAAAAAATTATTTCAAACTTGAGCCAATGACGGGATTTGAACCCGTGACCTCTTCCTTACCAAGGAAGCACTCTACCCCTGAGCTACACCGGCTAGTGTAATTCAGAAGTTAGAACCTAAAGCACAAAATAAAATCCATACTTTATTTTCTAATTTCATAATTTGTGGGGAGAGCAGGATTCGAACCTGCGAAGGTTTCCCAGCAGATTTACAGTCTGCCCTCGTTGGCCGCTTGAGTATCTCCCCGCCTTAATTTTACAATCAATATTTCAAAGAGCCGATGGAGGGACTCGAACCCACGACCTGCTGATTACAAATCAGCTGCTCTAGCCAGCTGAGCTACACCGGCAACTATAAAAAAAGCCCGCTATTTCTAACGGACTGCAAATGTATGGATTTTATTTATTAATCAAAACTTTTTTAAATATTTTTTTTCAATTAACTATGCGCTCTTACTTTTTCTTTACGTTTTACTAACAGTCGCTCTAATGAATCTGCTGCCAAATCTGCAGCTTCTTCAAAAGATTTACTGGTTTTTTTAACTACAAACTCATCACCCGGCACATTAATCTTTAATTCTACTGTTTTATTCTCTTTTTCACTTGTGTTTTCAACTTTTAAAAAAGCATCTGAAGTCACAACCTTATCGTAGAATTTCTCTAGTTTTGTTAGTCGCTCCTCAATAAAACTTACTAATTTTTTGTCAACATTAAAATTAACCGCATGAACATTAACTTTCATAATTTTTTAGGTTTTAAAAATTAAACAAACACTACTTACCTCTTGGATGTGCCTCTTTATAAATCTTCTTCAATTCAGAAAGACTACTATGAGTGTAAATCTGAGTAGAGGACAAACTAGCGTGACCAAGTAGTTCTTTAACAGAATTTAAATCAGCCCCATTATTCAACAAATGAGTTGCAAATGTATGTCTTAAAACATGAGGGCTTTTTTTTACCTTTTCTGATACACTACTAAAGTAATCATTTATCAACCGATAAACAAATGTTTCACTTACTTTATTTCCTTTTTTTGATAAAATTAACAAATCTACTGTGCTGTTATTTTCAAACTCCTCTCTTTTAATTAAATACATTTTCAACAAGTCGACAGTTGATTGCAATAAGGGAATTATTCGTTCTTTATTTCTTTTACCTAATACTTTTATAGTATTTGAATAAAAATCCACTGCATTTAATTTTAGATTTATCAACTCTGCTCGACGCATTCCTGTTGAATAAAACAACTCAACCACCAACCTATTTCGCAAAGATTCAAAATCATCATCTAAAAAATACACTTCAAATAATTGACGAACTTCAATTTCAGAAAAAGGGACTTGAATTTTTTTACTAATTTTTAGAGACTTGTGCTTTAAGAAAGGATTATTTGCAATTTGCTTAGTTCTTAGTAAATATTTGAAAAACGATTTCAAAGAAGCTAATTTTCGATTTATAGAAATAGCACTCAAACCATCATTAGACAATTTAACAATCCAAGATCTAACCAAATGATAAGTTATTTCATGAGGCGAAACTTGCTGATGTTCTAACTCTAAAAAAAAAATAAACTCACGAACATCATGTACATAAGCAGTGATGGTATGCAAGGAAAAATTTTTCTCTTTTAACAAATACTCGCTATATGAATCGAAAGGATATTCCATAAAAAAAACCGTTAAAGACAAATTTACAAAATGTACTTTAACGGTTTATAATTTTATTCAAAATAATACTATCCTTCGAATGAATCTCTTAATTTTTGGATATACTGTGCTTTTTGAATTTCAGCTCTTCTTGTAACTGACGGTTTAGTGAACGCTTGACGTGCTCTTAACTGACGAACAGTTCCAGTTTTGTCAAATTTTCTTTTATAGCGCTTTAATGCTCTATCGATATTTTCTCCGTCTTTAATTGGTATAATTAACATAATCTAGACACCTCCTCTCTTTTACGGGTGCAAAAGTATGAATTATTTTTTAATATCAAAGTTTATTTCTCTAAATAAATTAAGAACATCACGCTTAATTAAAGAAAAACTCAGTTGTTTCTACTGAAGTCCCATTAAAACTTATACTAGGCGGACCAAAGGTTTGTGAAACAGTTTTAGTATGAAAAAAAGTTGAAGGATAAACTTCATAAGTTGCCGAAGCCAAGTCTGCTTCTAATAAATGATTTGAAAAATAAGGTAAATTAGTCAAAACACTATAACTAAAAGAACCTATACAAATAATTCTTTTATTTTTTTTCCCATATGAATTATCTAACAAAATATTCATATTATTCATAACATTAGAATAATTAAACATTAAAGTTTCATTATCATTATATGCCAATACTAAATCCCCATTACTATACTGAAAATTATTTATTTGATCCATAACTCCATCTAAATTTATGTCGTTACCAGCTTGAATAATATCATCTCCATCAAAAACAGCAATATTTCTATAAATAATTTGTGCATTTGAATCATTGTAGGGTAATGTTATTTTTTCAAAATAAACAACATTTTCACTTAAGTAATTAAATCGATAGTAATGTTCTTCTCCATAAACCAACAATTTACTTCCTACTAATTTAGAATTCTCATCATAATAAAACTTCCTAACACGAGAGGTACTATCATAGGTTAAATGATCTAAATATGATACCAATAAACCATCCTGATAATCCAAAGACGAATTAATATTTAATCCTTGACTTACTCCATTTAGTAAAAACTCATTATTTATTTCTAATAATTTCCCATTTTGAACAACACCATTTATAATTGTTTCCCCTGTGTATGGGTAATTAGCATCTGTAGACTGGCTATTAATTGTAACTTTATAACCACTTATTTCAGAATAATTACTTTGAATTGCAAAACTATTATTTTCAACGGATTCACAAGAATTAATTAACACAACAAGTATTAAAAAAAAACATTTTCTCATTATAATTTAAATTAAAATTTTAAACTTAACGAGAAAATGCAAGAAATATTGTATATACTATCTAAACTGCGGGTTTATAATCTTTATTATCGATAATCATTTTTGACAATATCTCTTTTAAAATCTCCGAAGTCCCACCGCCAATAGGACCTAAACGACTATCACGTAATAAACGAGCTAATGGATATTCTTCCATATATCCATAACCTCCTAGCATTTGCAAACAATCATAAATGGCTTGATCTGCAACTTTGGTCGACTTTAATTTAGCCATAGTAGCTTCTTTTACCACATACTCTCCTTTATCTAATCTAGCAACAGTTAAATAATTAAACAATTTAATATGTTCAACCTCAGTTGCATGCTCAACCATTGTATGTCTTAACGCTTGAAACTTATTAATTGGAGAACCAAAAGCCTCACGATGAGACATGTATTCTAGTGTATAATCAATAGCGTATTCTGCTCTTGAATGAGCATTAACAGCCATAATTAAACGCTCCAATGCAAAATGTTGCATGATATAATAAAATCCCTTTTCCTCTTCACCCATTAAATTTTCAAGTGGAATAGCCACATTGTCAAATGAAATTTCAGCCGTATCAGATGCTCTCCATCCCAACTTATCTAATTTAGTTGCATTAATCCCTGGCGTTGATTTATCTACCAAAAATATGCTTATCCCTTTACTACCAACTTCTGGATTAGTTTTAGCAGCTACAACATAGTAATCAGCATAAACTCCATTAGTAATAAATGTCTTAGAACCATTAATAATATATTGGTTGTCTTTTTTTACAGCAGTGGTTCTCATACCAGCTACATCACTACCACCGAAAGGTTCTGTAATACATAATGCTCCAATCTTCTCTCCTGCTATACTTGGCACTAAATAAGCTTGTTTAATTCTTTCATCACCCTCAGCATTTAAGTGTGTCATAGCTAAATAAGCATGCGCCCACATAGCAGCGGCAAATCCAGAAGATTTAATCTTTTGAAGTTCTTCAAGAAAAATTACCGTATAAAACAAATCTAAGTTCATTCCTCCATAAGCTTCAGGGTAGTTAATCCCAAAAAAGCCCATCTCACCAAATTTCTTCCAAATAAATCGTTCTATGGTTCCTGATTTTTCCCATTTCTCAATATGAGGAACTACCTCTTTATGTAAAAAATCGCGTAAACTTTTTCTAAATAATTCGTGTTCTTCTGTAAAAAACATTGTGTTCATATCGTTAGCCTTTTGGTTATTTTTTTAAAATTCCAAATATAAGGCTATTATTTTTAATTTTTCAACAGGAAATAGCTTAACATTTGTTAAATCATCAATTTTTCTAAAATCTCCATTCATGGAACGATAAGTTACAATATTTTTTGCAATAGCATAATTAAAGTAAGGAAATTGAGCCAATTCTTTTGTAGTACTATCGTTAATTCTAATCTTTTTTAAACCAATATTAGACTGAACAGCAAACTTTTTATTCAAATCTAAAATTGCCTCAGGAGATATTCCCCATATATAGGACAATTGCTCCATTGAAGCATACCCTCCTAATTTTTCTCTTTCAGCAATAATTTTCAAAGCTGTTTTTTCTCCTATCATATAGACCGATTCCAATTCTTCTTGAGAAGCGACATTAATATCTTTCACGATAATTCTTGAGGAATTCGCTTTGAATTTAGTATCGTAATTAATGAATTTATTGTTTTTTCTTTGAGTAACCCAATCAGGAAATTTAAAATAGGGAGAATATTGTTTCATCCATTCATTTGAAACACCAGTCAAATTTTGAAATTCCTCAGCTGAATTGACATATTTATTTTGCCTTCTAAATTGATGTAATTTATCAATCTGATCTAAAGTCATTCCATATTTATAACCTTTAAAATCAGTTATAAAATTGGGATTAAATGGGTAAATTTTATTTCCATCAACAATTTGGCATGCAACTAAACTATCTATTTCATTTTGACTTGCAATCCAAGCTAACTCTTCTTTAGAAATTGGCAACACTTCTACCTCCTTATTTTTATGCCAGTAAATTAAAATTTGAATCCCAATTATCAAACTAATTAGAATAAACAAACCTAAATGATGTCCCTTAGAAAATCTAAATATCCAATTCCACTTTGAAAACATACTTTTCCCGATAATTAAATGACAATTACAAATCAAATACCGAACTACGCTTCGTGTAAATCATATCTTTTAATCTTAGAATAAATGCTAATGTTAAGTAGAGTCCAAAACCCAAACCTACAGTAATAAAAGATATATAAACAAAAAACAAACGCACTTGGGTAGCTCGCATTCCTAACCTATCTGCCAATCGAGAAGCTACATAAAAACCATGCTTTTCAAAAAAATGCAATAAACTGTACATAAAATATGAATTTATTAACTGTGCTAAAGATACTTACTTTTTTACTATTTGCAAACCAATCGCGCAAGATAGACACCTATTTTTATTACAAAACTCATTTTTCAATTGAATGAGTGCTTGAGAATCAAAACTAGATTTAATTTCTATATTGAAGTTTTTAAAATGATTAATTATTGTATTTGACTCAGCAGGAATCTCTCTAAAGTTATCTAATAAATATTCAAAATCTTGTTTTCCTAAATATCTTTCATAAGCGAATTTTACAGGAATAATTGTGTTTATAAGAATAAGATCTATAAAAGCATTTGAAATTTTTTTATTTTTTTTCACACTAGGTTTGCAAAAGCTGTAATGTGTATTCCAATAATCATTTATTGATACTTTCAAAATATGCTTAATAGTTTCAATGTTTTTTGTTTGTATGATTAAATCAAATAAATTAGGATATTGCACCAAAAGTTGAGCTAACTGTGCCAATCTAATTGTTGGGAAATTATCTGGCCGATGCTTAAAAAAAGCAACCTCAAAACCCGAACATTCAGATAACTTATACTTAACTTTGAAATAATTCCATTTAAATTGTAATTCTTTAAAATACTCTTCTTCGCAATTTGATTGTAATAAATTTAACATACCAAAGAATAAAGCTTCTATATGAGAGATATCAGAACGCTCTTTTCTAACCACATGATAAGTTAGTTGTTTAGCCATTTCATGGAAAACAGACCCATTAGTATTTAAACCAAAACCTTTAGCTAAATTTTCAAAAAAAACTTGTTCCCAATTATTTGCCGTTTGCGATAATCTAAACTCTATTTCTGTTGCTTTTCTTACTAAACGCTCCAAAACAAGTGCTTCTTTCCATTTTGAAAATATAAAGGGTTCTATAGTTCCAATGCTATTTTCACAATTAATCCAAGTCTTCTTTCTTAACAAATTAGTATAATTCTGAATCAGAGCTTCATCGACTCTGTTTCTTAGTTCCAAAGTAGGTATTTCAGAATTATCTTTCCTAAAAATTGGAGTATCATATTCCCAAACTACGTGTAGAATAATTGTTTCATAAGCTTTGTCTTTTTCATGTTGATGCAAATACCAATCGGAAGATTTTACATGAATTTCAATATTTCCTGCCCAAACTTGATTTCCAATTTTAATCTTGGCATTAAAAATATCTGGACCTGATAATTGCAAATATTGTCCATACTCTAGAATTTCTAGACACTCTCCCGAAGTTGTTTGGAGATTCAAAAAAGGTAATTTACGATTTACCCACACATAATGCAGAAAATTTTCATTCATGGCTTATAATGTTTATTTTGGCTTATATAATTGCAAAAATAAAAAAAAAGTTGGTAATCTATTGACAACCAACTTTTTTTATTACTCTATTACTCTATTAATTTATAGAGCTAATAATATCATGTTTAGTAATAATATGGTATTTCCCGTTTTCTAATTCTACTAAAACGGCTTGATTATCTTTACTAATTAATTTGGAAACTTCATCAATTGGTGTATTTGCGTTAACGATTGGAAATGGTTTACCCATAACTTCTTTAATCGGTAAATCAGCAATATCTTTATTTTCAAAATAACTTCTAAACAAATCAGATTCATCAACACTACCAACAAATCCAGTCGTATCTATAACAGGAATTTGAGAGATTTTATATTTCTTTAATCGTTCAATAGCATGAGAAACTAACTCTTCTGTTCTTACAATAACTAAAGGTTTATCTTTATGGTCTTTTATTAAATCGGCTGCTTTAGTAATTTCTTCTTCAAGAAAACCTCGTTCTCTCATCCAATCATCATTAAACATTTTACCTACATATCTACTTCCTGAATCATGAAATAGAACTACTACTACATCTTCAGGACCAAAATGTTCTTTTAATTGAAGGACTCCCTTAATAGCTGCTCCAGCAGAATTACCCACAAAAATGCCTTCCTCTAGAGCTAATCTTCTTGTGAAAACAGCAGCGTCTTTATCTGTAACTTTTGTAAAGCCATCTATTAATGAAAAATCTACATTTTTAGGTAAAATGTCTTCCCCAATACCTTCTGTGATATAAGAATAAATTTCATTTTCATCAAAAATCCCTGTCTCATGGTACTTTTTAAACACTGATCCGTAGGTATCTATTCCCCAACATTTAACATTAGGATTTTTCTCTTTTAAGTATTTTGCTACTCCAGAAATAGTCCCTCCTGTTCCTACACCAACAACAAAATGGGTAATTTTACCTTCTGTTTGCTCCCAAATTTCAGGTCCAGTTTGCTCATAATGAGCAATAGCATTACTAGGATTGTCATACTGATTTACATACCATGCGTTCGGAGTTTCTTCAGCCAATCTTTTTGAAACTGAATAGTAAGAACGTGGATCTGTAGGTTCTACATCTGTAGGACAAACGACAACTTTAGCACCAACAGCTCTTAGAATATCCATTTTTTCTTTTGATTGCTTATCTGAAATAACACAAATCAACTTATATCCTTTTACAATAGCTGCCAAAGCCAAGCCCATACCTGTGTTTCCTGAAGTCCCTTCAATAATTGTTCCTCTTGGTTTCAAACGACCGTCTGCTTCAGCGTCTTCAATCATCTTCACAGCCATTCTATCTTTAACAGAATTTCCAGGATTAAAAGTTTCAACCTTAGCTAAAACTAAACAATCTAAATCTTTGGTAATTTTATTTAACTTAACTAGCGGCGTATTCCCAATAGTTTCAAGTATATTTTTTGCGTATTTCATTCTTGATTATATTTTCAATGTATTAAGATATATTTTTAAAAAGCAAAGGTAAACCGAAAATTTTAGGTTTGATAATTCTATTTAAAGAAATTCCATTCCAAGCCAAATCTAACTTTAAAATCTCGATAAGGATAATTTGGTGTATTATAGTAATTTCTATCTCCAAATAACGCATTAAAATGTTCCGCCTTTAGATATATTCGAACTTGACGAACTCGAGCATTTACAAAAAAATCTAACATTGGAAAACCACCTATTTTAGTCTGTCTCTGTACAAAAAAATCTCCTAAAATAGGATTATAATCATCGGCATAATATTTAGAAAAATAATTAAAAGTTAAACCGGTTTGAATTAACATAGCTTTTCTAAAAACATGATCGGTGTAATAAAGTGTGTTTCTAGTTATCACACTAGGTACATTTACTACTTTATCATCTTGTTTTACATCTTGGAATTTAATCCTATTATCTAAACCAAATTTCTTGAACTTAAATTCTTTACTTATTTCGACATTGTAGTATTGAATAGATTTAGCATATTGTTTAGGTGAAACATATAAAGTATCAATCTTTTCATAATCATTATAAAAATATAGCTTATCATTATATATACTATATTGAGCAGATAAGTTCAGCCATTTTGTTGTGGCTAAAACTTTTAAACTTGACTCTTTCTCATTTTTAAAACTATTACTCCAATTATATTTATCATAAGAACTCTGTGCAAACAAGTAAATATTATCAGGTAGTTTACTATTTTGTTGTGCTTTGATTTCAATGGAACTAAACACATTCCAATTGTACTTTGCTGTAACTTCAAAATTAGAAGTTTTACGATCAGTAAATGCATTTTGAGCTAATATATTAAATTTCCATTTTGAATGAAAAAAATCATATTGAGCACCAACGGTATTCACTCTACTATGCAAATTATTTGGTAGATTTAATGCAATAGCTGTCAATGAATTGGTAACATAAAATTGATTATAAACATAATTATCAATAAAGAAATTAAGTTCTCCTATTTTTTTTGTTAAAAAACTAACTCCAACTTTATTATAAAAAACATCAAACCTAGTTTTATTATTAATACTAGCACCATTATCGGGGACTCCTAATCTTGAAGAAGGAGTAGGTTGCAAAAATTCATAAAACTTATATTCATAAAAAGCTTGATGCTTAAATACCAGTGAATTACTATCTTTAAGTTTGTAATTATGATCTATAAAAAAACGATTACCCTTTAATTTGGAAGAAGCATTATCAAAATAAACATCTAGACGCTCCCTCTGTTTAAAGGAAGGCTCATTACTTTCAAATTGAGAAACGTCTTTAATCCCACCAGACTCTTGATTTAAAATATCTTGACCAACAAAATGTGCATTAAGAAAATATTTTTTATTAGGCGCAAAATAGCTTGTTGTAAATCTAAAATGACCAGAACTTGTCAAACTATTAAAATAATCACCTACGGAACGAATAGCCTTGTAAGCCACAGTAAAATTTAAATTTTTTTGAGTATTTAATGATAATAAAGCGTCTAAACTTTGTCCTTGACGCATTACAGTCTTAAAATAAATATCCGTCAAAGGAGTAGGCACAGAATAGTAAGAAATTTCATTTACATCTAAATAAGCTACCTGTTTAGCATGAAATCCAAACTGTGGGAAAATAAATGTTTTCTTTTTAGAAAAATCTAATTGTGTATATAAAAAGCCTTCATTAGAAAATGGGAGTAATCCAAAGTTATCCTTTCTGAGATAGTTATATTTGTACTCATCAGCAATAGTCAAAGAAGTATCAACAACAATAGTATCTTTTTTTAAATTATAAATTTTATAAAGACTAATATCAGCTTTTATTGATTTAACTGAGGAAGTATCTTTTTCTTGAGAAAAAAGAGAAATAGAAAACAAAAATAAAAAGAAATAAAAAATTCTCATAAATAAATTTTATGAGACAAAGGTAATGAGAAAAGATAAAATAAAAAAACCCCGACAAGGTCGGGGTTTAATTTATTAGTTACCTAAAGCAGGATCACCTAGCATCCAGAAAGGATGAGATGGATCTGTAGTAGCAAATACTTGAGATTGAGTAACCATAGGTACATTTTGTGTATTGGCAACATACTCAGTTAAAGGATAAACCAATCTTCTAGGCTTTCTTGTTTGAGAAGCAGACGTTGCTAATGGAGTTAAAGGATAACCTGTTCTGTTGTATTCAATAAATGATTCAATACCATGAACCCCCATTAAAGCAATCCATTTTTGATACATGATAGCATGTAATTTATCATCAAAACTACCAGTCCATCCAAATTTTACTTTAGTATTGATAGCAGTAATATAAGAAGTAGAAGCAACAGAATGGAAAGCACATGATGCAGCAATACCATTTTGGAAATGACCTTGAGCGTTAGAGAACAAAGCAGGCCATCTTAAGGCTGCTTCAGCCTGCAAAAATTCAGCCTCAGCTAATAACATTACGTAGCCATCATTAACAGCAAAGTCTAACACAGTCGTTGCAGCAGTTTGGTTGTAAGGATTATAAACACCTAAACCAATTCTACCTGGAACACCTGGAGATTGACCTGGAGGATACATATCAACTACAGTAGAACCTTGAGTCACACCTCTAAATACAGACTGACTAGCCCCATTTCTAAAAATTCTTAATCTACGAGGGTCATTAAGATTAGGATAATTAACACCTGATCCTGGAATAATCTCTGTAGAAGGAGCTGCAGTTGGATAAGCTGCATACGTTGATAATGATTTATAATAATGTGCTGTAGGAGCTATAAACGAATAATTTTGAGTAACTGTACCAGCCGCTGAAGCTAAGAAATTCAAGAAAAAAGGATTAGTTTGAGCATCATTATTTAGACTATAACCTGGATTAATAGACACATCAGAAGTAATGAAAGTACCTCCATATACATTTATTAAATCGTTAGCACGTTGATCTCTGTAAGCGGCAACAGCTCCAGTAGAATTAGACATTCTAAGTAAATATCTTAATTCAATAGTATTAGCAAAATTGAACCAATCTTGCATGTTCCCAGCCAACATAACATCATATTGAGAAATGTCATCAGCAGTTGTTGAATTCAAGATAATATCTCTAGCATCGTCTAATTCATTTAACAATTGGCGGTAAACAAACTGATCATCATTGTAAGCTGGAGTAATATTATCTACACCTTTAAATGCTTCAGTGTAAGGAACATCTCCATACAAATCAACTAAATATTGCATGTAATGTGCCTTCATAATCTTAGCTACAGCAACAAAATAATCATTTTGACCATTAGGATTTGGTGCCTCAATTATTTTTTGAAAATTATTTACATTTAAATATATATTCTCAAAAATACCAGAATAAAAAGAATTATCTACTAGTAATTGATATTCACGAGCCCAACCACCTGTAAATTGTTGAACATTAGCGCCCCATGAATTCATAAATACGTTACCTAATTGATTCATGGTAACATTTTGTACAGCATAACTACTTACTTGTGCAGCAGGAAGTAGTTTCTCTGGACCAATATCGCTAAAAGGTAATCTACTTGGATTTTGATTAACATCTAAATAATTATCACAAGCAAACAGACCTAAAAACAAAACTGGAAATAAAAATTTTATTTTTCTCATAACCTTATTTTTTTAGAATGTTACATTTAAACTAGCCCCAAAAGTTCTAGTCGTTGGATATTGACCAACATTAGAAATACCTTGAGAATTTGCTGAAGAATTTGAAGCCTCAGGATCTGTAAATCCATTATTTTTCAAACCATGTCCACCATTCAAGAAGAATACAAATGGATTTCTTGCATTAACACCAAACTTAAATTCTTTAATACCTGTGTTTTTTAACATTTTAGCAGGTAACGAATAACTTAATGATAACTCTCTAATTTTCAACGCAGTAGCATCAACGATAGAAGTCTCACCAATTCTGTTGTGTTGATAACCAAAATAATCAGCAACTCCTGGATAACCACCACCTAAATTAGTATTAACGGGAGTAGTGTTAGTTACATAAGTATTAGTTGCAGTATCAAATTGAACTGATCCAGGAACAATGTAACCATCATATCTGTTTTGATCAGCAGACTCTTCTACAAAACCTGGATACATCATTTGTTGATAAGTTTCAGACCAAATACTGTGCCCTGTTCTGAAATCAGCTACAGCTACTAAAGAGAAACCTTTATAAGAAAAAGTGTTACTTAAATTTATAATATAATCAGGATTAACTTTTCCTAATTTCTCATAAGAAGTTGTTCTTAATGGATTACCATTTGCATCAACTATAATATTACCATTTGGATCTCTCTGGAATGCAATACCTTTTAATAAAGGAAACTCTTCACCTTCTTGAGCGAAAACACCAATGCCTAGACCATTATATTGCTGTAGAGGAACTTGTGTTACACCTTCAGACAATTTCTTAACAACAGTCTTATACTTGGTATAACCAACTCTCATAGTCCAATTGAAACCATTAGCACTTTTAAAAGGTACTAAACCTAAATCAATTTCAAAACCTTTAGTTTGAAGAACACCTGTATTATCTAATAAAGTTGTTAAACCTGTTGCTCTTGATGAAATCGCATTAGTAATCATATTTTTATTATCTTGAATATAGAATGAACCATCTAGAGTAACTCTATCCTTAAAGAAACCTAAATTAATACCAAGCTCTTTATTTGTAATAAATTCAGGTTCAACCGACTTGCTTGTTCCACTTCTATTAAACTGATAACCAACAATATCACCAAAAGGGAAACCTGAAGCAACAACACCTGTAATATTAGTAGCATAAGGTGCAATTGTAGATGTATTACCAACTTTAGTCCAGCTAGCTGATACCTTTAAATAATTCAACACATCTCCTTTAATAGACTCAAATGCTTTAGTAGGAACAAATGACACACCTGCACTTGGATAGAAAAAGCCCTTATCAATTACTGAAGATTTTTCAAATCTACCAGTTAAATTCAAGAATAAGTAATCTTTATAAGACAAATCAGCATTAGCAAAAGTCGCATAAGATCTTCTCAATTGTTCATAATTTGATAATGAAGATGGATTTGCTGGATTTAAAACATTTGTGATATGGTAGAAACCTTCTTTGTCTAAACCTGTACCACCTTGTTGCATAACCCTAGCATATCTATCCTGTATATTTACCCCAGTATTAACCTTAGCATTAATATCAGCTGTTAAGTCATAATCAAAATTAAACATAAAGTCAGAATAAATATTTCTAGTAAACTGATTAGTTAAATAATACGAACCTGGATTAAGTCCTGAACCATTTGACAATAAATCGTAATCTGGAGTATTTCCAAATGCATTGTCAGTGTATGGAGCAAAATTATAAGTGTAAGGGTTGATATTATATTTATCAGAGTGTGATTCAGAAATCAAACTTTGGGTTCTAATATTGGTATTTGAAGTTACCGAAATGTTTTTGTTCAACTGGTAATTTAAAATCAAGTTTCCAATAAACAAATTTGACTTATCATCAATTCTATTTTGTTTAGATAATAACCATGGATTTTTAGCATAAACAGTCCAATGGTGCTCATGGCCTACATTTCTAAACTGATTAACATCCACGTTGGTTGGAGTCTGTAATAAATCATCCAATAAATTACTATCTGTTTGAGAAGTAATTTGACTTATGTAATTAACTGTACCATCTACTGACAACTTGTTTATTTTCTTACCTGCTTTAAACATAAAGCTATTTTTCTTCAAGGCATCATTTTCAACAACAAAATCAGTTGTCTGTCTGTTATAACTAAATGTAGCATAGCCATTTTCATCACCTGCATTTAAGGTAATACCGTTTTGTAAAACTACACCTGTTGTATAAAAATCTTTAATATTATCATATCCTTTTGAATTCCAAGTAGTTGTCAAAAACTGACCATCGGCTTGCGGTAAACCAACTGGAACAACAGTGTTAGCCCAATTAGGATCTGAAAAAGAAGGTCCCCATGCTCCATTTTCATAAGGCACGAACTGATCTTGTCCATTTCTTGGATCTGATGGATTTGGAAATAAGAAATCATATCCATAACCCCATCCTTGACCATATTTAGTTTGTCTCTTAGGTAAGAATGAAATATTTTGGAAATCAATAGACGTGTTGTAAGAAACTTCTAATTTACCTTTTGATGTTCCTTTTTTAGTAGTAACAATAATTACCCCGTTAGAACCATTCTCACCGTATAATGCAGCACCTTGTTGACCTTTGATAACGTTGATACTTTCAACCATCTCAGGAGGCAACTGATTTAAAACGTTTAACGATGAGATAGCATTATCGATAACAACTAAAGCTTCGTTATTACCAGAAATCGATCTGTTACCTCTTAACACAACTTTTGTAGAAGCATTAACTCCATTAGCAGTAGTATTAATTTGTAAACCAGACACTTTACCTGTTAAAGATTGAACAATGTTAGGGTTTGAAGCCTGCATTAATTCCTTTACTTTAACTACTTGATTTGAAGAAGTAATAGCATCTTGTCTCTTTTTGATACCTAATGAAGTAACAACAACTTCAACGATTTCCTTGTCAGCACTTGCAAGGGTAAAATTAATTACATTAGACGCACCTACTGTTGCAGATTGGTCTTTTTTGTTTAAGAAAGTAACAACTAAAACATCTCCTTCTTTTGCTTTAATTGAATACTTACCCGCATCATTTGAAGTAGTACCCTGATTAGTTCCTTTAATCTTGATACTAGCACCTGGTAATGCGACACCGTCACTGATCACAGTACCGGTAACAGTTTTCTGCTGCGCGAAAGAAAACTGCATTGTAAACGCCACTAATAGCGTAAAAATCCATTTGAACTTCGATCTCATATTAAATTTATTTGAGTTAGTTATTTCGCAAACTTCTTAATAATTTCTTAAATAAACAAATAATACTTCGGAATATTACCAATTTATTTATGTTAAAATTTTCAGGTAAAACTTTTTGTTCACGCAATTAACTTGACTTTAGATGCAAAAAATTGTTAAAGGTTGCGTAAGAAAATTATATTTTTGTCAAAAAAAAGGATGTTAAAAAAAAGTTACAGTAATTTAATTTACGAGTGTGGAACCGATGAAGCAGGAAGAGGCTGCTTGGCTGGACCTGTAACTGCAGCAGCAGTAATATTACCTGAAGATTTTGAACTTGAACTATTGAATGACTCTAAAAAACTTTCTGAAAAAACACGTTTTGGATTGAGGCCTTTAATTGAGAAAGTTGCCGTTTCATTTTCCTATTCTCACATTCACAATGAAGAAATTGATGAAATAAACATACTCAATGCTTCCATGAAAGGTATGCATGAAAGTATTTTAAAACTTCAGACACAACCTTCTTTTATTATTGTAGACGGAAATAGAGCTTTAAATGCAAAATTGGGACTCAAAAACACTCTTGGCAAAAGATTTACATCAGATGAAATTGAATTATTGAAAAACATCCCAAACCAAAGTATAATAAAAGGTGACGCAAAGTTCCTTAGTATTGCAGCTGCATCAATTCTAGCCAAAACATATAGAGACGAATTTATGGATAAGATTCATGAAGAGTATCCTATGTACAATTGGAAAAAAAATAAGGGCTATCCTACTAAAGACCATAGAGCAGCAATTGCCAAATACGGGCCATGCAAATACCATCGGAAGAGTTTTAGATTACTACCCGAACAACTATATTTAGATTTTGAATTGTAAGTACTAGTTTTAACTTGGAATATGAGCCTTTTTTCACGCTGTTTTCACATACTTTCAATACCTTATGTTTGCTTTAATCAATTATAAAACTTATTTACTCTTTATTAAACATCTTCAGAAGTCAATAAGTAATTCTTAATATAATTATTTTTTTTCACAAGAAACATTATGATTATCCTGAGTGGTTTTAGTAAAACACTTGAACCTTTAAAAAATCTTAACAGTTATCATTTATAATACTAGCAAGAAAAAGCGTTTGAAAATGTTTTAGTATTTTTTGTTTTACTTCTTCTTCATTAACTTGCTTGTTTAACTCTACTTGCATTGAGGTAACAGCCTTTCCTCTTATACCACAAGGAATAATATTATCAAAATAACCTAAATCGACGTTTACATTCAACGCAAAACCATGCATAGTAACCCATCTTGAAGCCCTCACCCCCATAGCACATATCTTCCTAGCGAAGGGCGTTCCTACATCAAACCAAACTCCTGTTTCCCCTGGACTTCGCTCTGTTTTCAAACCGTATTCAGCTAAGGTCAAAATAATAGCTTCTTCTAAAAATCTCAAATATTTGTGAATATCTGTAAAAAAATTTTCTAAATCTAGTATGGGATAACCGACTATTTGTCCTGGACCGTGATACGTTATATCTCCTCCTCTATTTATTTTGTAAAAAGAAGCTCCTTTTTCCTCCAATTGTTTCTCAGATAACAATAAATTTGAGAAATCACCACTCTTACCCAACGTATATACGTGGGGATGTTCTACGTATAAAAAATAATTATCTGTTTCAATTGTTGGATTTTCTCTTTTCGCTATTTTTTGTTGTACAATCCGTGCAAAAAGTTCTTCTTGATAATCCCAAGTCTCTTTGTAATCTTTACTCCCTAAGTCTTGAAACTTTACTTTTTTATTCATCTTGTTTCTTATTCTGTTTTGATGCTACAAAGATACAAAAGTTCTGGCACAGCCCTGATTGAAATGTAAATGCTTTTGCTTTTCCATCAAAAAATAAACCTATGAAAGTTTGTAATGAAAAACGGGGGATTTTTCTATTAAAAAATGAATCAGTGCTTCATCAAAATAAAATGAGCTAATAAATTTTGCTTTTCTAATTTTACGAATAATACAAAAGATAGTTAAACAATTTCATAATAACTTTTAAAACTTAATACTTTCAAACTTTTGTAGGATTGCTTATCTTTGCACGCTTAAATAGAAAAATTATGCAATTGTCAGAACAAGAAATCATTAGAAGAGAAAAGCTTTCTGCTTTACGCCAATTGGGCATCAACCCGTATCCTGCAAATTTGTATCCTGTATCACACACTTCCAAACAAGTAAAGGAACAATTTGAAGATGGCAAGAAAGTAATTGTAGCTGGACGTCTTATGAGTGTTCGCGACCAAGGAAAGGCAGCATTTGCTGAATTGCAAGACAGTGACGGTCGAATTCAATTGTATTTTAATCGTGATGTAATTTGCCCGGGTGAGGACAAAACTCATTACAACCAAGTCTTCAGAAAATTAACTGATTTAGGAGACTTTATTGGGGTTGAAGGCAAATTGTTTCACACAAAGGTCGGTGCTCAATGTATAGAAGTTGAAAAATTTACCTTTTTAAGTAAAACACTCCGCCCCCTACCGCTTCCTAAAACAGATGCTGAAGGTAAAACATATGACGAATTCGTAGATCCTGAATTACGTTATCGCATGCGCTATGTTGATTTAGTTGTAAATCCACAGGTGAAAGAGGTTTTCATGAAACGAACCAAGCTTTTTACTGCCATGCGTACTTTCTTCAATAACGCAGGTTACATGGAAGTAGAGACACCAGTTCTACAATCAATTCCTGGAGGTGCAGCTGCCAGACCTTTTATCACCCATCATAATAGTTTAGACATTCCACTTTACATGCGAATTGCTAATGAACTGTATTTAAAAAGGTTAATTGTAGGTGGTTTTGATGGTGTATATGAGTTTTCAAAAAATTTCCGTAATGAAGGAATGGACAGAACTCATAATCCAGAATTCACAGCAATGGAGATCTATGTTGCATACAAAGACTATAATTGGATGATGGAATTCACCGAAAATTTATTAGAGTTTTGTGCTACTCAGGTTAATGGTACTACTAAAGCAACATTTGGTTCCCATGAAGTAGATTTCAAAGCACCTTATGCGCGAGTTACCATGACAGATGCAATTAAACAATTCACTGGTTTTGATATTACTGGAAAAACAGAAGAAGAATTACGCGAAGCTGCAAAATCAATGGGAATTGAGATTAATGAAACCATGGGAAAAGGTAAAATTATTGATGAAATTTTTGGCGAAAAATGTGAAGGTAATTTTATTCAACCTACTTTCATTACTGACTATCCAAAAGAAATGTCACCTCTTTGTAAATCTCACAGAGATAACCCTGAATTAACGGAACGTTTTGAGTTAATGGTTTGTGGAAAAGAAATTGCCAATGCCTATTCAGAATTAAATGACCCAATTGATCAAAGAGAACGTTTTTTAGCTCAAATGGAATTAGCACAAAAAGGAGATGACGAAGCCAACGGTATTATTGATGAAGACTTTTTAAGAGCGTTAGAGTATGGAATGCCCCCAACTTCTGGATTAGGAATTGGAATGGATCGTTTAATTATGTTCTTAACAAATAATGCATCTATCCAAGAAGTGTTATTCTTTCCGCAAATGAGACCAGAGAAAAAAGGCCCTGAGTTAACTGAGGACGAAAAGTTAATTATTAGTCTTTTAAAATCAGAAAATAACCAAGCGTTAGGAACATTGAAAGAAAAAACGGGACTAAGTGGAAAAAAATGGGATGCAGCAATGAAAGGATTAGCCAAACATGGCTTAACAAAAGTAATTGTTGATGGAGACTCCAAAACAGTTAGTTTAAATTAAATATAAAAAAAGACCTGATTTAAATAAATCAGGTTTTTTTTATTCATTAAAATCGTAAGCCTAACATTATTCCATCTCCAAAGAAACCACCCTGATAACTTCTAACATAATCAATACGTAATAAACGATATTTACCAAAACCAATTCGATCTAAACCAACGGAGAACTCCTGGTAAGGTCTTGCGTTCGGAAGATTTATTTGATGAAAACCTCCTAACAAATTCAATCCTAGTTGTCTAATCAATGGAAGTTTATTCATAAAATAACCATTATCTGTATATGTAAAATGTGTTTCTAAAAATTGCTTATTTGTAGAAAGCGAATAATAAGGCAATAGATTAAAACTTGAATTGTAATTCCCATTTAAATTAACATGAGTTTGATTGCCATTAAAATGTTTAAAATCTACAAAAGAAATTTGGTCTGCATTAAAAAATTTTCCTCCCTTAATATTTCCTCTCAATTCACCTTTATTACCTAATGGTTGGGTGTAAGCCATTCTAGCTTCTACATAATCAAAATTATATTGCTTTTCTGAAGCTGCAAAACCTTTTTCATAAGCAACATTCAATACAGGAAATTTACCCTCATTAATGTTCAATTTTCCATCTGGGCGAGAGATATATTTTTGACCAAAAACAAATCGTGCCCCAAAATTAAGCTTCATTATATGGTGCTTAGAAATAGCCGCCATTGAATCACTATTTGGATTTAAAGGATTATTTGAAGTGTACAAATCATTTGACTTAATGATAGAAAAATCAGTTGTATTATACAATGGCTTTCTGTTTTCATAGGCTAATTTCCCATTCATAAAAATACCATTTATCACTTCTCTACCTCCAGCTATTTCTGCGAATTCCTTTTCATAGAGTTTCATGAAATTGTTTTTAAAAAACAACGAACTAACTGAATTCACTATTCCAGAAATAGGCTCATTCCTATTAAATTGAGAAACAGTATTTCCTCCTATGAACCTTATAAAAGCATCATTAGTATTATTGAACTTATGATAAAAACTAAATGTTGGTCGGAGTCTTTCATCTGAAAAACCATATTCAAAATTGGTTTCAAATCGAGTTGTTTTTTGTTTTTCTTCATTAAATTTCGCATAAGAAAAACCAGTTCCAATATGATAACCTTGAATAGTGTTAAAATTTAAGGAAGTTAAATTTAACAAACCTTGGTAATTAAAATTCCATTTTTTAAATGAATTTTTAAAGGTATAACCCGTTATGATTTTTTTAAGTTTAAACACATTATTTTTTGCATCAATGGAATCTAGGTATACTTGTGAATTACGTACTTTAAAAACACTATCTTTCTTTACATAATTTGTTACTTCTTCTTCAGTTAATGGTACTGGTCTGTTTTGCTCCCAATAGCTAGCTTCTTTTTTATTTGCTTTGTCTGCAAAAGTTACTATTTCACTAGTAAACGTTTTCTTTTCAAACTGTTCTTTAAATACATAATTACTAAATACATGTGTAAACTTACCATTAAATTTTATACCAAAAAAACCAGCTTTAAAGTCGAACGATTGTAAATTTTTAGCCCAAATCTTGGTGTCTGGATTAAAATTAAAGTTTTGCACTAATTTCAATTGTTCTAAAAACTCTTGTTGAGCACGATACCCCTTCACATCTAAATCAACTGCATAAATCGCATAAGTATCATCAACAATATAAATAAACCCTTCAAAAACGGGTTCCCTATCTCGCTTTGGTGTTACCTTAATTTTATAAATAAAGTTATTATAAGCATCAGTAAAACTATCCACAATCTTGTACTTGTAGTAATTAAAAGCATTAGAAGCTATTGGAGAAATCAAAGGCACATTGAAATCAATTGTATTCTCATAAAAATTATAATTCGTATTAAGTGCTGTATTAAAGCTAAACCCATTATCGTCTCCAGCAACTTTACTTGCTATGATTTCTTCTTTAAGATTATTTGGAGCCTCAAATTTGATTTTTGAAACCGTTTCTGATTGATAGATAATCCCCGTGCCTGTTGAATCTACATTCCCATCCAAATCCCCTACTTCAATTCCCATAATTTTTTTAGGTAAATCTTTAACACGGAAAACACCTCTTGAATAAAAATCAGCCTCAAATTTATCTGTTTTGGCTACGTTTTGTTTACGTGCTGCTATAGTTTTTTTTATAATGGTGTTAGCTGGATTTTCTGAATTAGTAACCACTACTTCTTCAATTTGACTATCAATAAGTTCTAAAGTGAAATTAATTTGATGAGGAAAACTATATATTTCTTGGGTGATTCTACCAGATTTATAACCTAAAACTTGAGCTAAAATTATACACTTGCCTGGTTTTTTATAATTCAACTCATATTCACCGTTTTCGTTTGTTGAAGTGCCTATGTATGTTTTTTCAATAGATACACTTACAAAAGGAATTGGCTTTCCATCTTGACCTGTAACTCTGCCCTTAATTTGAGCGGAAACACACAGAGATATTAACCATAAAAAGAGTGTTAATTTTTTTTTCATATCAATTAAATTTGTTAGGTTATCTATAAAGACGAGCGTAAACTAAAAAGGTTGTATGTTAAATAAAATTTTTTAAAGCTAAGGTATAACTTTCGAGTCCGAAACCAATAATTACTCCCTTAGCATGAGGAGAAATGAAAGACTGATGTCTAAAAGACTCTCTAGAAAAAGTATTAGAAATATGCACTTCAACTACTGGAGAAACAATAGCTTTTACAGCATCACCAATAGCTACTGAGGTATGTGTATAGCCCCCTGCATTTAACACAACACCTTCATAAGTAAAACCAACTTCTTGAAGTTTATTGATAATTTCCCCCTCCACATTGGATTGGAAATATTCTAATTCCAATTGAGGAAACTTCGATTTCAATTCCTCAAAAAAAGAATTGAAATCTTGATTTCCATATATAGAAGTTTCTCTAGTCCCCAATAAATTTAAATTAGGTCCATTTAGAATTAAAATTTTCATTATTTACCGTCTTTATCAACAACGATTTTATTTTCTCTATTAGCAATTTCCCAAGCCACAGCAAAAGCCAGTTTAGTTCGCATTGCTAATAAATCATATTCAATTTTATCAGGCGTATCATTTGGTCCGTGATAATCTTCGTGAGTTCCATTAAAGTAGAAAATAGCTGGCACCCCTTTTTTGGCAAAATTATAGTGGTCTGAACGGAAATAAATACGCTCAGGATCTTTACGATCATTGTATTTATAATCTAAATTTAAACCTACATACTTTTGATTCATAGCCTCATTAATCGTATGTAATTCTGAGCTCAAACGATCTGAACCAATAACATATACATATTTACCATTCTCTTTATGTCCATTCAGCGAGTCTCTTCTACCAATCATATCAATATTAATATCTACTACAGTGTTGGCCAATGGAAACAAAGGATTCTCAGAATAATATCTAGAACCATGTAACCCGTGTTCTTCACCCGTAACATGTAAAAACAAAATAGATCTCTTAGGTGAAAAACCATCTTTCTTAGCTTGCTGGAAAGCTTTAGCAATTTCCATAACAGCAACAGTACCCGAACCATCGTCATCTGCACCATTAAAAACTTCTCCATTTTTCATTCCCACATGATCATAATGAGCCGAAATCACAACAATTTCTTCTGGCTTTTCAGCACCAGGAATAAATGCCCAAATATTTTCTGAATCATTTAATTTAGGAGCAAAACCTCTCTTCATAAATTCTGAAGGCACCTTTTGGTAATAATTTTCAGACCCAGGAGGATTTAAAATACCTAATTCTTTATATCGATCAATAATGTATTGACCTGCTTTCTTTTGACCTGGCTCACCGGTATTTCTACCCTCCATTTCATCAGAAGCAATAACATATAAATTTTTAGATAAATTAGTTTCACTGATGCTGTTCACATATTTTGAAACATCGGCTGTTTTTTTTGCAGTTTGTTTCGTTTTAGCAGCAGAACAACTTACTAAAAAGGAACCCACTACAAACAAGAGTACTACTTTTTTCATTTTTGATTGCGTTTAGTAACACAAAACTAACCAAAAAACTGAAATTGCGATAAACTTTATAAGATTTTTAAGAAATAGGAAGGAATAAAAAAAGGCAAGCGACCTACATCGCACCGCTACAACCACATACCTTTGCTGTGTTCCCACCCTGGAGGATTTTGCAGGAGCTGGTCGTGTAGGACTTGCCGGTGCAAATATACAAT
>NZ_JAGKWP010000165.1 GCF_021151785.1 Flavobacterium sp. | reverse complement strand
TTTTAGAAGTATATTTTTAATCTGAATAATAGCAAGCAATAAAATTTTTGAAAGGAATAATTCTATTGTTTACTTTTTTTACATTTGATAATCAGTTCATTGAACGATGATTTTTGTCATTAAATCAAATTCCGGGATGAATTGGGATAAGTAAAAATCAAAAAAAAAAGTTAACTTTCACACTAATATTAGCTTCGATTGTTAGTTAAATTTTCATATGAGTAAACCATTGGTCATTTCAATACACAATTACAAAACTGCCGGAGTGACATTTTATTCAATTATTGATAGACAATTTAAAAAAGATGAAATTTTAAATACTGATTTATTAGGATTGGAAAGTGCATTATCAATCATTACACAATCAAAGCCTGAGAAAATTAAGATTGTTCACGGTCATTTTTATTTTGGTATCGACAAGCATTTTGCACGCCAACATACCTATATAACGTTTTTGCGAAATCCGATTGAAAGGGTTATCTCAGACTATTATTATTGCAGGAGTAATCCATTGGCGCATAATTATATTTACGCATCAAAACTTTCTTTCAAAGAATATCTGCAGTGCGATCAGGTTTTGAATATAGATAACGGCCAAACACGTTTTATATCTGGCGAAACAAATATGCCTTATGGTTCTGATTCAGTGGAAATATTGGGAAAGGCAATTTCTAATCTTGAACATAAATTTTCACTCGTAGGTATTACTGAAAAATTTGATGAGTCTTTATTGATTGCAAATCAAATTTTTTCTTGGAGCCAATATTATTACGCATCAAAAAACATTACTTCATGCAAGTCACATGATTTTGATGAAGAAACGTGGGAATTGCTTAAAAAAAGAAATGCTCTTGATTTGCAATTGTACGACTATGCTTTGAAGAGACATACAAAGGATTTTGGAAAAATTCCTTTTGCCGGGGTGAAAATGTTTTTTCTTAAAGTGCTTAAAAAGATTTATACCGTAACACAGCCAACATATAGTTCAAGTAAGAAATTTTTTATACGAAAGGACAAATGATGTTTGGTATAAAGAAGTAATAGTTTTACAATGGATACAATGAAAATATTGCATGTTTTTCCATCCGCATTTTTAGGCGGAAGCGAATTGTGTGCTATTGAAAGTATTGAATCCTTGCAAAAAATGGGTGTTGAAAATCACGTGATACTTCCTACAAACGGCGAAGTTGCAAAGCGATTAGAGAACCTGTCTGTATCCTTTGAAATTATTCAGAATAGCTGGTGGATGTCTTCTAAACCATGGAAAACATTTTTAAAAGTAATCATGTTGAAAGGGTTTTATTCGTCAGCCAAATCAATCCATAAATATATTAAAACCCATTCGATTGATGTTGTTATTACGCACTCTATCGTCATACCTTCAGCAGCCATTGCTGCCAGATTAAGTAACGTTCCGCATGTTTGGTATTTGCATGAATATGGTGATTTAGATCATCAGCTAAAATTTGAATACGGAAAACAGTTTTCGTTTAAAATAATAAATAAGCTTTCCCGGAAAATAATTGTCAACTCTGAAGGCTTGAAAAAATATTTTTCGGAAAAACTCTCTCCCAATAAAATTAACAGGTTGTATTATGCTGTTAAGTATCCTGAGTTTTCGGCATTGATGCAAAAGCCCGCGAATGAATTAGCTCTATGCATGGTTGGCCGTATTGCGAAAGGGAAAAATCAATTGGTTGCTTTAAAGGCGCTTAATCTTCTTAAGCAGGAAAGCATCTATCCCCGTTTGGTTTTTGTTGGCGGAGCAGATCAGGAGTATTTGAATATGCTTCAGCAATATATTCAAATAAACAACTTAGAAAATCAAATTGTATTTGCCGGGCAAACAGATCAGCCCTGGGATTATGTAATAAAATCTCATGCCGTTTTAGTATGTAGCGTAATGGAGGCATTTGGAAGGGTAACCATTGAGGCAATGAAAGCCGGACGTATGCCTGTTGTTTCTGATACAGGAGCCGGACTTGAATTGATTCAGAATCATGAAAATGGTTTTTTGTTTGACCCTCAAAACGAAAATGAACTTGCAGAAATATTAAAACATATCTGGGCAAAAACAGATTGCAGTAAAATTACAGTGTCTGCTCGCAAATATGCTCTGGAACACTTTAGTTTAAAAACACATGGGCGGGAGTTGTTTAAAATTATTGAAGATACGTTATGATGGTTTCAATAATAATTGTGAATTATAACACCTATCATTTAACTAAAAAATGTATAGAGTCAATATATGCCCAAACTCATAACTGTTCATTTCAAGTAATACTTGTTGATAATGCAAGTACAGAATGCGACCCCAATATTTTTAAGAAAGAATTTCCGGATATAGATCTGGTCATTAACCAAACAAACAAAGGATTTGCAGGCGGAAATAATGATGGAATTACCAAAGCAAAAGGTGATTATATTCTTTTATTGAATAGTGACACAGAATTGGTGAATGATGCCATTTCCATAGCTGTTCAAACAATGGAGAGTAATTTGAAAATTGGTATTTTGACCGGACGATTAATATATCCCGATGGCCGGACACAAGGGGTGGCAGGAAGCTTTCCTAGTTTAAAAAACGAAATGATGGAATTGTTGCGCTTGTCTAAGTTTGAATCTGCCGAAAAAAAATCTGGCCGATTGAAAGGCGATTTATGGGATTACACTAAGCCAACGGCAACCGACTGGGTATGGGGAACTTTTTTTATGTTCAATAAAAACATGCTTAACCTTTTTCCCGATAAAAAATTACACGAAGATTTTTTTATGTATTTCGAAGATGTATTATGGTGTTATCATGTACATAAGCATACAGATTTATTAGTTTATTATTCGCCGGAACCTCTTATTATACATCATCTGGCGGGTAGTAATATGAATAATATGGATAGTATATATAGAACTAAAG
>NZ_JAGKWP010000164.1 GCF_021151785.1 Flavobacterium sp. | reverse complement strand
GAACAATCTATTTCAATGATTTTAATAATTAAATAAATAAGATTAAGAATTATAACTTGATTTTTTAACGAAAAAGAAAACTTTTTATTGTATTAAAAAAGAGGTTATTTCAGTTTTAGAAATAACCTCTTTTAAAGTATAAAATATTCTTATTTTACAAAAAGTAACTCTCTATATTTTGTCAAAGTCCACATTTCATCATCAACTAACAACTCTAATTTATCAGAATGATCTCGAATAATCTCAAAATAAGGTTTTACGTTATTGCAATAAGCATCAGCCATTTTTTCAGCACTATCTAAATTATTGGCTTTTTTACGCTCTTCAATCATAGCATCAATATTTATATTAATACCTTCTATATGTTCTGATATTTCTTTAATCAATCCAATTTGTTCTTTAGCAATTTTTTCAAAATCTTTACCAAAAATTTCTTTTAATCCTTTAACATTTTCAATTAGTGTATTTTGATATTTTATTGCAGTTGGAATAACATGGTTACGAGCTATATCTCCTAAAACTCTACCTTCAATTTGAATTTTTTTAGTATATTCCTCTAATTCAATCTCATAACGCGCTTCAACTTCAACATGATTCATTACACCTAATTCTTCAAATAACTTCACTGCTTCCTTAGAAACTTTAGCTTTTAAAGCTTTTGGAGTTGTTTTATGATTGCTCAATCCACGTTTTTTTGCCTCTTTTTCCCATGCTTCGCTATATCCATCTCCTTCAAATAGAATATTTTTTGTTTGTTTAATATATTCTCTTAAAATATTAAATATTGCCTCGTCTTTTTTCAACCCTTTTTTATCAACCAAAGCATCCACTTCATTTTTGAAATCAATTAATTGTTTAGCCACAATCGAATTTAAAGTTGTCATTGAAACAGCACAATTTGCAGAAGAGCCTACAGCTCTAAATTCAAACTTATTACCCGTAAAAGCAAAAGGAGAAGTTCTATTTCTATCCGTATTGTCTAATAAAACGTCTGGTAGTTTACCTACAACATTTAACTTTAAATCTGTTTTTTCCTCTGGTGATAATTTACCTTTGGTTACACCTTCTAATTCAGCTAAAACTTTAGTTAATTGTTGTCCAATAAAAACTGAAATAATGGCTGGAGGTGCTTCATTAGCTCCTAAACGGTGATCATTACTAGCTGATGCAATAGAAGCCCTTAATAATTCTTCATAATCATGAACAGCTTTTATTGTATTAATGAAAAAAGTTAAGAATTGCAAATTACTCATAGGTGTTTTACCAGGAGACAATAAATTTATACCTGTATCAGTTGCTAAAGACCAGTTATTATGTTTCCCTGAACCATTAACACCTTTGAAAGGTTTTTCATGAAATAAAACTTTGAAATCATGACGCTCAGCTACTTTCTGCATTACATCCATCAATAAAGAATTATGGTCAACCGCTAAATTTGTTTCTTCAAAGATAGGAGCCAATTCAAACTGTCCAGGTGCTACTTCATTGTGACGCGTTTTCACCGGAATTCCTAACAACATACACTCATACTCTAATTCTCTCATATATTGCAACACACGTGTAGGAATAGAACCAAAATAATGATCATCCAATTGTTGCCCTTTAGAAGAAGTGTGACCTAACAATGTCCTACCTGTTGCTAATATATCAGGACGAGAATTTGCTAAGGCTGCATCAACTAAAAAATATTCCTGTTCCCAACCTAGCGTAGGAGTCACTTTTTTAACATTCTTATCAAAATATTTAGCTACCTCAGTTGCCGCATTATCTATGGCATGTAAAGCTCTAAGTAAAGGTGTTTTATTATCTAATGCTTCACCTGTGTAAGAAACAAAAACTGTTGGAATACACAATGTACTTCCAAAAATAAATGCGGGTGATGTAGGGTCCCAAGCAGTATAACCTCGCGCTTCAAATGTATTTCTAATTCCTCCATTTGGAAAAGAAGAAGCATCTGGTTCTTGTTGCACTAACTGACTACCTCCAAATTTTTCAACAGGATCCGAACCATCAAATGACGTTTCAAAAAAAGCATCATGTTTCTCTGCTGTTGTTCCAGTTAATGGCTGAAACCAATGCGTATAATGTGTTACTCCTTTTGATAATGCCCACTCTTTCATTCCCATCGCTACATAGTCTGCTATTTTGCGATCAATTTTAGTACCGAGCTCGATAGCACTTTTAACAGCCTTGTAAGCATCTGGCGTTAAAAATTGTCGCATGGCTTTATCATTAAAGACATTTGAACCAAAAATTTCTGATTTTCTACCTGTTTCTTCAAAGAAAACTGGTTTTCTACTACTTGCTTTTCCTAAAGCTTGAAAACGAAATGTTGACATAAAAGTTGCGTTATTAAAATTATACCATTAATTTTACTAGACAAAAATATAAAAAAATATTAAAAAAAATCAATTACCCCCTATTTTTTTAGGGGTATAATCAAAATAAATCGATTTAAAAGATGAAACCACCCAAATTATTCATGATTTTATTGGGATGCACTCCAAAAAACAGATTAACAGAACAACATGATGTTTTTTTTGGTATGGGAGAACAATTAAAAGACCTAGTTCCAACTATGTTTACTTTTTGGCCCGAATCAAAGGAAACATTACATATTGATTGTTGGAAAGAAATCAATTTTGTTGACCAATATAAAATTGAAATTCAACCTAGAAGTGATGTAAAACGAGACTTACAATTATTCTTTATTAACTTAGGAGGCTACTTAGAGAATGAGTTTGAAGAATATCATCATAAAGTATTAATTGTAGCTAAGAATAAATCTGAAGCCATCAAAAAGGTAAAAAACACTTTGTTTTATAAAAAGTTCAACATAAAAGGTGGAGCATCTCACATTGACGATAAATATGGAATTGATATTGATGAAATCTTCAAAATTGATGATATTCTTTTACCCGAGTTTAAAAGTAAATACCAAATTAATATTACTAAATCTACTGATATAAAAG
>NZ_JAGKWP010000163.1 GCF_021151785.1 Flavobacterium sp. | reverse complement strand
AAAATAAATAGTTTGTTTTTTCAAAACTATTTCAAATCACTTTAAAATTATATCTTTGTCATACAAACGAATTAAACTTTATTACTTTTATGGAATATTTAGATTTTGAATTACCAATAAAAGAGCTTGAAGATCAATTAGATAAATGTCAATTAATTGGACAAGAATCTGATGTAGATGTAAGTGATACTTGTAAACAAATTGAACAAAAACTAGAGGAGACTAAAAAGCAGATATACGGCAATTTAACTGCATGGCAACGTGTTCAAATGTCTCGTCATCCGAATAGACCTTATACTTTAGAGCATATTACTAATTTAACTGATGGAACTTTTTTAGAGTTATTTGGTGATAGAAATTTTAAAGATGACAAAGCCATGATTGGCGGTTTAGGTAAAATCAACGGTCAATCTTTCATGATTATTGGTCAGCAAAAAGGGATTAATACTAAAATGAGACAATTACGTAATTTTGGTATGGCTAATCCTGAAGGCTATCGTAAGGCTTTACGATTAATGAAAATGGCTGAAAAATTTAATATTCCTGTACTTACATTAATTGACACTCCAGGAGCGTATCCAGGGTTAGAAGCTGAAGAAAGAGGACAAGGAGAGGCAATCGCGAGAAATATTTTTGAAATGGCTCGATTAAAAACGCCTATCATTTCTGTTATCATTGGAGAAGGAGCTTCAGGAGGAGCTTTAGGTATTGGTGTTGGAAACAAAGTTTTTATGTTAGAAAATACATGGTATTCTGTAATTTCACCTGAATCATGTTCGTCTATCTTATGGAGAAGTTGGGATTATAAAGCACAAGCTGCCGAAGCCTTAAAATTGACTTCATTTGATATGAAAGAGCAAAATTTAATCGATGATATTATTCCAGAGCCACTTGGTGGTGCTCATTTTGATAGAGAAACTACTTTTAAAAATGTCAAGGAGTATGTCATGAAAGCCTTTGATGAGTTAAAAGATTTATCAACAGCTGATTTAGTTGCTCAAAGAATGGATAAATATAGTAAAATGGGACAATTTCAAGAATAGTCTATTTTTATAAAACTACTTACGTCCTGTTGAAGTTCTTTTAACAGGGCGTTTTTTTTGATTATTAACAAAATATAACGAGTTGTCAACATTTGTGTTTTAATAAATAATAGTCCAACTCAACCTCAAAAAGATTATCTTCGCTTTATGGAAAAATCACTAAATATAAATCCAATAAAAGTTGATAAATCAACCTTAATCAACTTAGAGAAAGGAAAGTTGCCTCCTCAAGCTGTCGATGTAGAAGAAGCTGTTCTAGGTGCAATGATGATTGATAAAAAAGGAACAGATGAGGTGATTGATATTCTTCATCCTGAAGCCTTTTATAAAGAAGCTCATAAATATATTTTTGAAGCTATTGTGCAATTATTCCATAATTCCCCGCCTCAACCTATTGACCTTTTAACGGTTTCGGCTCAATTAAAGAAAAACGGTAAATTAGATTTGGCTGGTGGAGATTTGTATTTAATTCAATTAACACAAAAAATAGCCTCTTCAGCCCATATTAATTTTCATGCGCGTATTATTTTACAAAAATATATACAGCGAACGTTGATTAATATCTCTAGTGGCTTGATTGAAGATTGTTATGATGAGACAATGGATGTTTTTGATTTATTAGATAAAGCCGAAGCTAACTTATATGAAGTAACTCAAGGAAATTTAAAAAAAGGGTACGAAACGGCTCAAAGTTTAGTTACGCAAGCCAAACATCGTATAGAAGAAATTTCAAACAGAGAAGGTTTGTCGGGTATTCCTACAGGTTTTAGAAAATTAGATGAGTTAACATCAGGTTGGCAACCGTCTGATTTAATTATTATTGCTGCACGTCCTGGTATGGGTAAAACAGCCTTTGTCCTTTCAATGGCAAGAAATATTGCTATAGATGGAAATGCTCCCGTAGCTTTATTCTCATTAGAAATGTCTTCGGTTCAGTTGATTACCCGTTTAATTTCTAGTGAAACAGGGTTGTCATCTGAAAAATTGAGAAAAGGAAACTTGGAACCTCATGAATGGGAACAACTCAATGTTAAGGTTAAAGATTTAGAAAAAGCACCTTTATACATTGATGATACACCCTCACTTTCTATTTTTGATTTAAGAGCCAAAGCCAGACGTTTGGTTTCTCAACATGGTATTAAATTAATTGTAATTGATTACCTTCAGTTAATGTCTGCTGGTGGTGGTGCTAAAGGTGGCGGAAACCGTGAACAAGAAATTTCTACAATATCGAGAAATTTAAAAGCATTAGCTAAAGAGTTAGATGTTCCTGTAATTGCACTTTCTCAGTTATCGCGTGCAGTAGAAACTCGTGGTTCTAGTAAAAGACCTTTATTGTCTGATTTACGTGAATCTGGAGCTATTGAGCAAGATGCCGATATTGTATCTTTCATTTATAGACCAGAATATTATAAAATTGAGCAATGGGATGACGAAGAAGGCTCACCAACTACCAATCAAGCTGAATTTATTGTAGCTAAACATAGAAATGGTAGCTTGGATAACATTCGTTTAAAATTCTTAGGTCAATTTGGTAAGTTTGATAACTTAGATGAATTTGGTTCTACTTTTGATGAGTTACCTTCTAAAATGAATTTAGACTCTCAACCTAATCCGTTTGCAACACCTAATTTACCTTCTCCTAATGATGCTTTTGGAAGTTCGATGAATTCTGGTTTTGATGTGGATAGTGATGTGCCTTTTTAATGAATTTTAAATGTAATTAGATATCTGTTTTTTCTTTTCACATTGCTTGATATTATTAATACGAAAAAACTGAACTGGGGATTCTGTTAAAATTTATCTCATTACTTAATAGTATTTAACAGATATAGATTGTCAAGATATTTCTGGGAAAGAAAAGAAGAATATTTATAGGTATAAAATCATTTTGTTAGATAGGTTAAAAAAATACTTGTTTTTCTAATTTTGA
>NZ_JAGKWP010000162.1 GCF_021151785.1 Flavobacterium sp. | reverse complement strand
GATTAAAAGTGCAGAAAAAAATAAAATAGATGTTACTAAAGAATCCATTACAGCCGATTCTCCTATCCCTTTTAGCATAAAAAGGCTATGGTTTGAATTGATTGATTTTGAGAAACGAACATTTACAGATAATGCCAAAATAACTTTAAGTGAAATAACTACTCATGGTGATGCTGAGAAATTAATTTCTAATGAGTATGTTCCAGCAGGCATGGGAAATAGTGCACCATTCTTAAATCAGAAAGCAAAAGGTTTATTAAGCTTTTTGGACAGTATGAGAAATAAGTTAAATGATAGTAGCTATAGCTTTCTATTTTCTCCCGGAAAATTAACGCCCAATTCAGATGGTATTATAGAAGAAGATTTAGATTCCATGTTTTTAAAATGGCTAGGCAATAACTTACCAATAACTATTTTGGATTTATCTGGAATTCCGAGCGAAATTATGGCTTCCATTTCAGGAACGCTTTTGAAAATTATTTATGATGGATTGTTTTGGGGTGTTAATACAAAAGTGGGAGGGAAAAATCAACCCTTACTTATTGTCTTAGAAGAAGCTCATAGTTATTTAAAAGCAGGCGAAGATTCAATTTCATCTAGAACCGTTCAGATGATAGCTAAAGAAGGGCGTAAATATGGTGTAGGATTATTGCTAGTGACTCAAAGACCTTCAGAACTGGACGAAACAGTATTAAGTCAGTGCGGCACTATGATTACTTTGCGTATGAATAATTCCAAAGACAGAGGTCATATTCGTTCAGCAGTACAGGATGAATTACAAAGCATGGTTGATTTGCTTCCAAGTTTGAGAACTGGTGAAGCATTAATATCTGGCGAAGCTGTGAAGATACCTTCTAGGGTCAAATTCTTTAAAATAGCAAATGCTCCTAAAAGTTCAGATCCCAAAGCTTCTGAAAAATGGCTGACAGTAATTGTTGATGCACAAAGTGAATACAAAAAACTATTAAAATCTTGGCGTAATAAAAATTATAAACTATGAGTATACCAGAAATGATCCCAGTAAGTTCATCAAATATTAGCAGCATTGGTTATGTTGAGCAAAATCAAGAAGTCTATGTTAGATATTCGAATGGAAGCCTTTATGTTTATAAAGGTGTTCCTCCACATGAATACCATAGTTTAATGAGTGCCCCTTCTTTTGGTTCCTATATTAATAGAAATTTTAAAAATGTGTATCCATATGAAAGAATTGAATAAGTAAATTTAGGTTGTTTAAAACCATGTTAAATAAGGATGGATTCTGTTTTAATTGTTTAATATTTTTAAAAAAAATAAATGTGATGTTGAAAAGAAATAACTGATTTTTATTTATGGAGATTGAGAAAGCTAGAAAGGGAAGGCTTAAATGGTATTGGTGGTTGCTAATCTTTTTTGTTGCTATATTATTTATAATTGCAATAATACTTTATTATTCCTCTTTAGGAAAAGTCGATTTAACAAAAAAAATTGAAAAACAATTAATCAAACATAATGAAGAAATTGATAGAAGGATCGAGGAGCTCGAAAAACAAAATTTTTCTAAGTTAGAGCTTGCTATTCGTTTAGATCAATTTGTTAGTTGGGTTTTTTTAGCATTTCGTATAATAGTTTCAGGATTATATATCCTTATAAATATCATTATTTATTTGTACTGTGGACAGGAAGGTTTTCATAATCGTTTGAGTTGTGTTGTTAACATTAATGAGGCCATGTTTTTAATATTTCTTTTAGGATCGTTTTTGTTGACAACACGTTTTTCAGATGTAAACAATTTAATAAGAATTATCCATCTTAGAATTAGAAAGCTCGTCTATGGTAGATTTAAACGCATGGAAGAAGAGGCTGAAAGAATTGGGCTTGAAATTTCAAAATTAAGAGATCTTAAAAATTTTAATAAACAGAAACTAGAAGACTTGAAAAATCAAAATAAATCAGTATTCCATAAATTTACAGATATATAAATTGGAGTTTATGCCTAATAGAATTTTTACTAAACTTGTAGAAGAAAAAATAGAAATATTTAAAAGGGCATTTTCCAATGCTAAAGAAATATTCTATGATGCTAATACTGGAAAATTAATACATCCTGGTGAATTCGGAGTTTACAGAGAGAAGGCTGTAATAGATTTTTTAAAATCATTTATCCCTAATAAATTTCAAATTGATTCAGGGTTCGTATTAAATAATAATGATGAAGTTAGTCATCAATGCGATCTTATAATATTTGATTCAATATTAACCCCCAATATCAATTCCAGTAATAATCAACGATTTTTTCCCATTGAAACTGTTGTCGCTGCTGGGGAAGTTAAGTCAGTAATTAATTCAATAGATGAACTAAAGAAAGCACTTATGAAACTTTCAAATATAAAAATCATGCGGGAACGGATTGTTGAACCATTTGTTAATCAGCAGGTTGTTATGGGATATAAAAAAGAGTTTCACCCCGATATCAATCCATATGACCAATTATGTACCTTTTTAATCTGTGAAAAATTCGGATTTGATATTAAAGATAAATTCCCTTCACCAGAAGATGCTATATTTTATTTATATAATGAATTAGGAGTATCAAGATACAAACACAACTTTATTCTAAGCATAGAAGATGGGCTATTTTTGTACTTGGATGATATTGGTGTTGTTGGTTATCCTGTTTTTAGTAGGGAGCTACCTGCAACTTTCATCACATCTAAAGATGATTATCACTTTATAGAATTTATATTATCAATGTTAACAGTTATTGATTTTGTTACTATTTTATCTCCAGATTTAAAACATTACATAAATAGGAAATAGTTGTTGATTTACATAAAAATATTTTAATTTGAAGAATAGATTAAGTAGCTAACTAAGATATAGGTATCTGTATGAATTAATTGATTTTCGTTGTGTTCCTGCGACGATTATGTGAATGTGAGACCGTCGTGTTTCGTTCTATTGTGTTACGTATTTTGTATTACTGTTACACTTAAAGATGAATAT
>NZ_JAGKWP010000008.1 GCF_021151785.1 Flavobacterium sp. | reverse complement strand
ATTTTATATATTTTTCTTTTTATTGGTTAAAATGCTATTTTTTTTTAAATGAAACATAAATATCTATAAAAATTAATTAATAATTTAGTTACATTTGAAAAAATTTAAAAATAGTTTCGATGAAAAAAAGTAGTTTCTTTGTGTTATTGCTCATGTTAGTGACACAATTTAGTATGGCACAAAAGAAAAAAGTAGCAGTAGTTACCTTTTATGCTAACAAGGTAGTTGGTTTTTCTGATTTAGGTATTGGTTCAGAACAATTGATAAAAGAGATTTTTAATTTAAGGGACAATCCTAACTTTAATTTGACACCCATTTTAAATCAATATCATGATCAGTTTTTTAATGAGTACGCCAAAGAATTACCCTTTGAATTACTTTCAGAAAATGAAGTATGTGAATCAGAGGGGTATGCTCAATTTCAACCTAAATTTGATTTAAACAAGTATGAGGCTAGGGATTATTTGTTGTTTGGAAAATACAAATACATTTATGAAGGATTTATGGGACAAGCGAATGAGGTAGCTATGGCTAAATTATTTGCTGATAAAGCAGATGGTGTTATGTTTGTTTCTATTAATTTTGAATTAGTGAAAGGTTTTGGAGTAGGGGGTACAGCTACAGTAAAAGTTAGAGCAACTACACGTATGGCTTTGTATGATAAGCAAGGAAACAAAGTATTTGCTTTTTCTGAAGGTGAAAATTCTAAAAAAACAGGTGTTATGGTCAAAGGGATTCCTGTATTATCTCCAGAGAAAATTTTGCCTATGTGCGAAAGTGCTTTAACGGAATTGATGGGTGATTTATCTAAGCGTATAGCAAAAATTGTCAAAAAGACAGCTATTAAATTATAATATAAAAACCAAAACGTCTAGAATAAACTAGACGTTTTTATTTTCTTTTTTAGTAGCACATGTAGTAATACCCATAAGAGTGTATAATGGACAAAAACTAATCAGAGCTGTTAGTACAAAAATAGCCGCTACAATTAGTAGTAAAGTGCCAAGGGTACCTGTTAATGTTCCATTATAGTAAAGATAAGCTATTGTCGCTGCAACAATTAACCGAATTAATTTATCGGCAGTTCCCATGTTTTTTTTCATAATTATATGATTTATAATGAATATATAAATTTATGAAAAATAATGGAACATTTCATTTTAAAATTAATGTTATAATTGATTGTATTTGATCAAGTTTATTTTTAAGTCTAAAAATTCGATTTGTAATTCGTTTTTTAATACATCAAATGCGGTGGCGAGTTGTACATTTTTTACAGTTGAGAAGGCGTAAGCATCAATTTTACCAGCTTCAAATTTTGCTGAGGAAGTAGTAAATGAAGCCAATGAATATTCAAATGAAGCTTTGAGTTTATTTTTTAATTGTAAATAATTTTGCTTCGTTTTTTCTTCTATTGCTAGTTGATTGTTAATCCTAATTTTTTCTTGTTCAATTCTATATTTATTTTTTTCTGTTTCAATTTTAGAAGCAATGAATCTTTTATTATTTCTAAGACCATTAAAAATAGGAACTAGTAATTGTATTCCTACTTGTTGATTTTTGTTGTTTTTTATTTGAGTATTGAAATCATCTATTAAAATATTGGGTTGATTTAATGGTTTGTAATAAAAACTTGAAATGGAGTAGTAGCTTGATAAAACTGGTAAATTAGTTGCTTTTATACTTTTCAATTCTATATTACTACTTTGGTAATTTAATAAGGCTAGTTTTATCTTTGGGTTTTCATTTTCAGTATTAACTGTGACTGAAGATTTATTTGTAGTAGGGACTAAAACTACATTTGCATGGTATTCATCAGTAGCGTTTATTAATTGAAAAAGTTGTAATTTTTGCATTTCAAGTAGTTGCTCCGTTTCTAAAATTCTTTTTTCTTCTTGAGTAAAACTTAATTGGAAATCATACAAATCACTTTTTGGTTTACTTCCAATACTTACTTCTTTGTTAATACGTTCTAAATTCAATTGTGAATTTTTTAATTGTTCTCGTTGAATTTTTGCTAATTCTTGAGTGTAAAGCGCTTGATAATAGCTTTCTAATATTTGTAACTTATACTCATTTTCAATGACTTCTTTATCTGCTTTTGCTTTTTCAATATCAATTTTGCTTTTTTCTCGATTGGCATAGGCATTGAAGTCAATCAAATTCATGTTCGCATTTATATAAAAATTATCATATTGAATGTTTGAACTTACCCGTCCATTAGTTGATGGATCAATAGTTGAACCAAAATTATAAGATTGATTACCTATTAAATTGATAGTAGGTAAAATGGAATTAATAATTGTGGTTCTACTTTTTTGTACCCTTTTGATTTCTAGTTGGCGGATTTTAATTTCTAGGTTATTTGCTATTCCCTTTTCAATGCATTTCTGCAAAGGCCAGGTATTATTCTGACCCCATGCAGTAAAACATAAGAAAAATAATGACACCAATAAAGCGGTTTTATTATTCATACTTTAAGTATTTTAAAATATCTAATCTTGTTGCCTGGTACGCTCTTGTGAGAACTACAAGTAAGGTTAAAATTAATAGGATTATAAAACCAATTACAAAGGGTATCCAGCCAATTTCTATTCTAAAAGCAAAGTTTTCTAGCCAAAGCCCTAGTAGATAATATACAGGAAGTATAGCGATTATAAATCCAATAGCACAAAATAAAATATACTGTTTAGAGAGTTCTTTTAATAAGGTATTGGTTTCGGCACCAAGTGTTTTTCTTATTGCAATTTCTTTCATTCTACGCTCTATTGAGAATGAGGCAAGCGCAAATAAGCCAAAGAGGGCTATTAAAATAACAATAACGTTTAACAAAGAGAATAAATTTTTTTGTTTAACATATTGTTGATATGATCTAGCATATGCTTTATCTACAAAATCATATTCAAAAGGGTATTCAGAGTCTACATTTTTTGTCCAAAATTTTTCTATAGCTGCAATGGTTTGTTCTGTGCTTTTACCGTCAATTTTTACATAAATTCGACTTGCGTTACCTAACATCCAATCGATTGTTTTAAAATGGAAAAAAACCATTGGTGGTATTTCGGCTTGTGGACTGTAAAGATTGAAATCTTTTACTACACCAACAATTTTTAATTTGTTTTCATTCCAGTTAACCTCTTTTCCTATTGGGTTGTTCTCTTTCATTTGTTTCATAGCTGTTTCATTAATCAGCATAGTATTTATGGTATCAGATGCTAATTGATTAGAAAAGTATCTTCCTTCTTTTAATTTGATTTTCATCATTTCTAGCATACCAAAGTCGACCCCCATGTTTTGTCCTTGAATGGTAATATCTTTATAAATAAAACTTGAAGAAGAACCGGAACCATTTCCAAAATCGAATGCACCTGTAGCCACTTGATCAACGCCTTTTATTTTTGATATTTCGTCTTTTATCATGTAATAGCGACTAAATAATTTTTGCTTGTAATCTTTTTGTTTCCAATCATAAATATTTCTGTACCGTATGGATAATACTTGTGCTCCTTTGAAACCTAAATCTCTAGTATTTAAATACTTTATTTGCTCATGAACAATGTAGGAACCAATGATAAAAAAGGAGGCAATTGCAAATTGCAACACAAGCATTCCGTTGCGCAACCAAATACCATTTTTACTTCTCCCGAAATTTCCTTTTAGAACTTTTAAAGGTTCAAAATTTGAAACATAAATGGCTGGAAATATACCTGCAACTGCAATAGTGAAGAAAAATATTACTATGATTTGGAGGTAGAATTGTTCTCCATGAATTACTAATTTTTTATTTAGGAATTCATTGTAATAGGGTAAAGAAAGTTCTACAATGACAAGCGCAAGTAAAATGGAGAAAAGGGTGATTAATGCCGTTTCAAAAATAAACTGTAAAATGATGTTCAATTTTGATGCTCCAATGATTTTTCTAACCCCTACTTCTTTGGCTCTTTTGATTGCATTTGCCGTGGCCAGATTGATGTAGTTGACAATTGATAATAGTAATATTAAAATGGATAAACCTAACATAATCATTAAAAATTGATAATTACCTCTGCCTTCAGCATAACCATCAGTTATTGAATTTAATCGTGCTTGACTTAGTTCTTCAAGTATAATTTTTGTATTGTCACCTCCATTTTTTTTCAACCATTCCTCAGGTGTAATCCCTTCTTCTTTTGCCCATTTTACTACTCGATTTTCAAATAAGATTTTTTCTATTCGAGTTACAACTTTATTTTTATCATCTGGATTTTTAAGTTTTAGTAATAGTCCATGATTGAAATTTCCCCAATGATCAGCATTTTCTTTTAATTTGGGCTCAATGAGTGAAGTAACAGCCATTGGAGCCATTGAAGATTTACCAGGAACTTCATAAATTCCAGTTACTACAAGAGTCCTACCAGAATAGCGTATTTCTTTTCCAATAGGATCTTCATCTCCAAAAATTTTGTCCGCTGCTTCTTTAGAAAGGGCAATGCAAGTTTCATTTTTTAGAGCCGTTTTTGCTGAACCTTTGATAAAACTGAAAGGGAAAAAGTCAAAGAATTGTTTTTGTGCATCAGTAATTTTTAGTATTTCTTTTTTGTTTTTGTATTGTACTAATTCTTCGTAATACCAATTGTCAAAATAACAGTAAGATTCTAGTTCTGGGAAGTCAGCTTTTAAATATTTTTCTAAAGCCGCAACATTACTAGCCCAGAACATATCTGGTGCAACTTGACAAACAGATTGAAATATTCTTTCCTTATCAGGATTCCATTTGTTGTAACTTTTTTCATCATTCCAATATAGAATTGCAAAAATTAATCCAGCAATTCCAATACTTAATCCTAAGCTATTTAATGCTGTAAATAACTTGTTGTTTTTTATTTGATGGAGAAATATATGAAGCCAATTTTTTAACATAACTTGTTCGTTTTTTGATGATGCTTTTATTTTTTATTTACTGAACCTGACGCAATTTCTTCTTTATTGACATCAGTTGGATTTCCAAAATAGTTGATTTCAGCACTAGATGAAGCTACTGCCTCTAATGTTTTTGTTGTTGTGATTGTTACATTTGCTGAGCTAGAGGCCTTAATAGAAGCTTTTTCAGTAATTAATTTTTTTAAATTACAATCTCCAGAGCTACTGGCTTTTAGTTGTAAACTACTAACCTTACCATTTAATTGAACTTGCCCGGAACTACTAACTGTCATTGTTATAGTATTTCCTGATAGTGCTCCTTCTAAATTTCCACTTGATGCAATGTCTGCATTAAAATGATCGCAATCAAAGTTTCCAGAAACACTTCCTGATGAGGAGGCATAGACTTCTATTTGCTCTGCTTTATTGGTATTTATTAGGCTGATGGTTGCAGAGGATGTGGCTTTAATAAGTTTTAATGGACTTCCAGAGACATAGACTTTTAATGTGTTAAAGTTCGTATTAAACATCTTTTTATTTTTTCTATTTGCTTTATTGTTTTCTACCTCTGCAATAAATATTTTTAATGTTTCATTTTCTACTTCTGTTTTAATTAGTCTTAGTTTTTCTTTATCATCTGTTTCTACTTTTATTTCGTTAGTATTAGAAACAGTATAGTGTACTTCAATTCCTTGAGAAACTTGTAATTTTGAAAAAGATGTGAGCGTTCTGTTTTCGCTGACTTGAGCAATAGAAAACCAACTCAAAATTAATAAGGTAATGGTGATGAATATTTTGGTCATGATAAAATGATTTAAGAGATTAAGACATCAATATTTTTATTATTATTTTTTTCTGATAGTACATATCCATCTTTCATGATAATTGTTCTTTGAGAAAAAGAAGCATCATAATTAGAATGCGTTACCATTAAGATTGTAGCTCCATTGGCATGTAAATCAGTTAAAAGTTCCATAACTTCATTTCCATTTTTACTATCTAAATTTCCAGTGGGTTCATCAGCAAGTATGATTTTTGGTTCATTAATAAGGGCTCTTGCAACTGCAACACGTTGTTGTTGTCCCCCAGATAATTGTTGTGGAAAATGTTTTAATCGATGTGAAATGCCTAATCTTTCGGCCATTTGTTCTACTCGTTTTTTTCTTTCCGGCGATGAAATTTTATTGTAAATTAGAGGTAGTTCAATATTATCAAAAACTGAGAGTTCATCAATTAAATTAAAATTTTGAAATATGAATCCAATATGCTGCTTTCTAATTATAGCTTTTTCTTTTTCTTTTTTATGAATAATTTCTTCATTTAATAATGTGTAACTTCCACTAGTAGCACTATCTAAAAGACCTACAATGTTCAATAAAGTCGATTTTCCACTTCCTGAAGCTCCCATAATGGTTACAAATTCGCCTTGATTGATTGTTATAGAAACCTCACTTAATGCTTTGGTCTCTACTTCTTCTGTTCTGAAGATTTTTGACATTTTTTCAATTTTTATCATGATTGTTCGTTTTTTGATTTTAACTCAATGTAATGATTTCCGAAATAGAAAGTTTTTTAATTTATAATTTCCCAATTTGCTTGATAAGTTCCTCTAGCATCTTCACCCTTCATTAGTAATTTATATTTTTGGTTTTTGACGAGTCTTACTTCTTTTGTTAGTTCACATGCTTTTGTTGTTTTACAACGAAAATACTCATTGTCTTGTTCATCTATTAATTTAAATTCTAATTCACCCGCTTTTAATCGTGAATTAGCTTTGAAATTGACAGTTGCATCTTTGGTCACTTCAATTATTACATATGAAGTTCCACTATAGGATTTAAATTTAGCACTAGTGAAATCGTCTCCATTAATGTTAGACCAATCTTTGTCTTTAACTCCACCAATAAAATAGGTTCCGCTTGATTTTATAGTTTGCGCTTTTAGACTGATTGCGCACAATAATAAGAATACAGTTTTTTTCATCTTATTCAATATTTAAAATTTCTATGTCTTTATAATCTTTGTAATTAGAGGTAATTACTTTTTCTCCGGGTTTCAATCCTTTTAAAATTTCAAAGTATAAAGGATTTTCTCTTCCCATTTCAATAGTTCTTTTTGTTGCTTTATTTCCATTAACTACAAAAATCCATTTACCTGCGGTTTCTTGATTAAAACTTCCTTTTGATAGAATTACAGATTTTATTTTTTCAGATAATGTTAGTCTAACGGCAAAGCTTAATCCTTGTTGTAAATTTAAATGCGTATGATTAGAAAAGTTAAGTTCTACTTGAAATCTTCCATTTTTAATCTCGGGTATTATTTTTGCTATGAACACTTCTACAGGTGTTCCATTGAAATCAATTTTTCCTTTTTGTCCTTGTTCAATTTTAGATAAATAAAACTCGTCAATGTCGGCAATTAATTTATAACCATTCATTACATCAATTTTTCCTAATGTTTGCCCCTGTTGATAAGATTGACCTAAGATAGGTTCAAAAGACGAAAGTCTTCCTGAAAAAGGGGCTAAAATCAAAAAGTTTTTTTTATTATTTCTTAAAACAAGTAAGCTTTTTTCCATAATGTTAATGGAATGATTCAATTGGTTTATCTGAATTAAATTAGCTTGTTTTTCTTTAGTTACACTCTGTTTAATAATATTGATGCGTTCTTTTTGGAAGCGGAAATTTTCTTGTGTTTTTTCCCATTCATTTTTTGCTATAATTTCTTGATTATATAGTTTTCTATTTAATTCATAGCTGGTTTTAGCATCTTGAAAATCATGTTCAATAGCTATTAAGTCTTTTGCTAAATTTAATTCTTGATTTCTTAGGTCGAGTTTAGCTTTATTTAAGTTGTTAATTTGTTCAATGATTGCTGTTTCTTGTTGCATGTAATTTAGCTCTGTATTTGGATTGTATAAGCGAATTAATGGCTGACCTTGAATGACACGTGCTCCATTACTAACATAAATTTCTTTTACAGCTCCTCCTTCGATAACATTAACAAGTATTGAGTTTTTAGGTTCAACTCTTGCTTGAAAAATCATGAAGTCTTCAAAAAAGCCTTCTTCAACTGTTTTAATAGTAATTTCTTCTTTTTTTACATTTAAACTTCTTTTTTTAGTAATCATTGAAAAGGCTAGATAGCCAATCAAAAGAATCAAAAACACGGCTATTGCTAGTTGCTTTTTTTTATTACTTTTACGTTTGATGATAGTGTCCATTATTAAATATTTGTAGTCTATAATTACAATTTTGTGCCAAACTTTTAAAATCTATAATAATTTGATTTTTAGATTTTTAGATAGTTGTATATTTTTTAATTGTTCATTATTGAACACTATTTTTTTCAAAACTGAACATACATGAAAAAAACAAAAGCAACAATTTTAATCATTGATGATCAAGAAGACATACTTTTTGCTGCAAAAATGCTTTTAAAGAAACATTTTGAAATCATTTATACGATTAATTCGCCTAAAAATGTTTTGCAATTATTAGCTGAGAATGATATTGATGTCGTTCTGTTAGATATGAACTATCGTATCGGTTTTGAAGATGGTAGGGAAGGTTTGTATTTTCTGAAAGAGATAAAAAAATTTTCACCCAAAACTATTGTAATTTTATTAACCGCTTTTGGAAAAGTAGAAACGGCGGTGGAAGGTTTAAAAAATGGTGCTTTTGACTATGTATTAAAACCTTGGGATAATCTTAAATTATTAGAAACGATTAAACTGGCTGTTGAAGCAGCTAGAAAAGAAAAAAAGAAGGTTGAAAACAAAGAGGAATCGGATGTTCATTTTGTAGGTACATCTGCCTTGATTCAAAAAGCTTATGCATTAGGTTTAAAAGTAGCTAAAACAGAGGCTAATGTTTTAATTTTAGGGGAGAATGGAACAGGGAAGTATGTTATGGCTCGTTACATTCATCAGCATTCAGATCGAAAAAATCAGGCATTTATCCATGTAGATTTAGGTTCATTAAATGAGCATATTTTTGAAAGCGAACTTTTTGGGTATGCAAAAGGCGCTTTTACCGATGCAAAAGTTGATACTCCTGGTCGATTTGAAAATGCTCAAAATGGGACTATTTTTTTAGATGAAATTGGAAATGTTCCTTTGCATTTGCAAGCGAAATTGTTACAGGTTATTCAAACAAAAACGGTTACTAGATTAGGCGAATCTAAAGTAAGAACGCTCAACGTTAGAATATTGACTGCAACTAATCAAAATTTAAAGGAGGAAGTGGTTCAAAAAAGGTTTAGAGAAGATTTATATTATCGTATAAATACAATGGAGATTATATTACCTTCATTAAGAGAACGAAAAGAAGATAAAATTCCATTAGCTAATTTTTTGTTGAATAAAATGATTTTAAAATATGAACGAAATGAAATTATTTTTGACGATAAAGCAATAGTACATATTCAAAATCATGCTTGGAATGGAAATATTAGAGAAATGGAAAATCGCATTGAGCGGGCAGTTATTTTATGTGAAAATAATATTATTTCCACGGCAGATTTAGACTTAGATCAAATTACAGCATTCGAAAGTCATGATGAATTACCATTAACTGATCGAGAAAAAATAACAATTCAAAGTGTTTTAATCAAACATGGTTATAATATCAGCAAGACTGCCGAAGAGTTAGGTTTATCAAGGGCAGCATTATACAGAAGAATAGAAAAATACAATTTGAATCATTAATAATGGTAATAAATCAAAAAATTTATCAGCAACTTTTTTTAAGACTATTACTGGTTTTGCTTACTGTTGGAGGTAGTATGCTATTATTCTCAAAGGGATTAATATACACGGGGCTCTTTGTTGTTTTTGTTTCCTTTTTGCAACTGATTGAAATTTATTTTTTTTTTCAAAATGTCTTTTTAATGTATGATAGGACCATTGCTTCTATATTGCAAAATGACTTTTCAGCGGATTTTTCTAAACATAAATCTTATAATAACTATGTTCGGTTATTTCAATTATATGACCAGTTAAAAAATAAACAGCAAGAGGAACTTTCTAAAGATACTATATTCAGGTCTATTTTAGACACGATTGAAACAGGTATTATATTGCTAAAAAAAGAACAAGAAGAATGGAGTATATTTCTAATGAACGACTATTTTTCTAATCATTTTACTATTCCTAAAGTGTCAAAATGGAACTATTTGAACAATCATATTCCAGCTTTGTGTAGTATCATTGAAGCAGCACATTTTAAAGAAATGAAAACAACTCTACAAATTAGAATTGATCAGCAAGACACACAAACTTATATGCTTCAAACATCCAAATCACAAACTTTTGGTCAAACTTATTATATTATTATGCTTGATAGTATTCAAAAAGTTGTAGAGAAAAAGGAAAAAGAAGCATGGATTAATTTGATGAAAGTGATTTCACATGAATTATTAAATTCACTGACTCCTATTCAATCTCTTTCACAGAATTTAAATGAGTTAGTTCAGCAAGATTATTTGTCTAAAGAAGATTTAGAAGATATAAGAATGAGTGTTGCTACTATGCTTAATAGGAGTAATCATTTACAAGAATTTGTGGATAGTTATAGGCGATTAGCAATGCTTCCGTCTCCAAATAAAGAAAAAGTTGTTCTTGCTGATTTAGTTCAAAGTAGCATTAATATCATGCAACCTTTATTTAAGGCACGACGAATCAAAATAACCAATACAATCGATTTTAAACGATGGATTTGGGTAGACAAAAATCAAATGGAGCAAGTAATTATTAATCTTTTGACCAATAGTATGTATGCACTTGATGAAAATGAGAAAAAAGAAATTACGATACGTGTTGAGGTTAAAGAGAAACGAGTTTATTTAATCATTGCTGATACCGGAATAGGAATTGATAGTGCAATTGAAGATAAAATTTTTCTTCCATTTTTCACGACACGAAAGGAAGGGGCGGGCATTGGATTGACACTTTCTAAGAATATTGTTGAGGCACATGGAGGTTATTTAGCTTTTAAAAAAGAAAATAATCAAACAGTATTCACAGTCTGTTTGTTTGAGTCTTAACTCTCATTAATAGTTGTTTATAAAAAAAAACGCTTAAACTATAAATAATATAGATTAAGCGTATTTTGTAGCGAAGACGGGAGTTGAACCCGTGACCTCAGGGTTATGAATCCTGCGCTCTAACCAACTGAGCTACCTCGCCATTTAATTGGTCTTGCATCTGTCTCAATGCGGGTGCAAATATAGAACTAATTCGGTACTTTCCAAAAAATACTTTAAAAAAAATATACTTTTTTTATGTTGAAAAATATTTTTAAAAAATGTGTAATTAATTCAACTTTTTTTATATTTTACCCAAAATTTAATTAGTTTATCATTGATTAATCTAAAATATTATTATTGAATTGATTAGCAGATTCTATTAGATTTTTATAGGATAAACTAAAGCTAAAAATAGATAAAAATGAAGCAAAAAGTTAAATATGAATTAGAATTTCCTATTCATTCTTCACCACAACTCCTATATCAATATATGTTGACTCCTTCAGGATTGTCAGAATGGTTCGCTGATAATGTGAATTCGAGAGGGGAGTTTTATACTTTTATTTGGGATGATTCAGAAGAGAAAGCAAAATTGGCTTCTAAAAAATCCGGGGAGAAAGTTAAGTTTAGATGGTTAGATGAGGATGGAAATGATACCGAATATTTTTTTGAAATGAAAATTCAAGTGGATGAGATTACCCAAGATGTATCTTTGATAGTGACTGATTTCTCAGATCCAGATGAGTTACATGAGTCAAAATTATTGTGGGAAAACTTAATTTCAGATTTAAAACATGTAATAGGTTCGGTTTAGTTTAAATTATGAAGTATATTTGTCCCGATTTTATCGGGATTTTTTATGATTAATTATAACGGAAAACTTGTAGAGCAAAGTGCTCAAATCATTGAATTTAACAGAGGGTTTCTGTTTGGTGATGCTGTTTTTGAAACACTTAAAGTTAGCAATAATACCCTTCTTTTTTTAGAGGACCATTATTTGCGATTAATGGCCGCTATGCGTATTTGTAGAATGGAAATTCCTATGAATTTTACCATGGAATTTTTAGAAGAGCAAGTAGTATCCTTAATGGCTAAGGTTTCTTTCTCCAATGCTAGAGTTAGGGTTACTGTTTTTAGAGTAGGTACTGGATTTTATACTCCTGAGTCAAATAATGTTGAATTTGTAATTACAGCACAAAGTTTATCATCAAGTACTTATCAAGTTCCTTCAGCATCTTATGAGGTAGAATTGTTTAAAGATTTTCATTTATCAAAACAGTTATTATCAACTTTAAAGACAAATAATAAAATGATTCATTCGTTAGCCGGTATATTTGCTAAAGAAAATGAATATGATAATTGTTTGTTAATTAATGAGGAAAAGAATGTAGTTGAAGCTATTCAATCTAATCTTTTTATGAAGATAGGAAATAAATTAGTGACTCCGCCTATTTCTGATGGTTGTCAAAATGGTATTATGAGAAAACAAATTATCAAATTATTGCAAAAAAATGAGATGGTCACTATTGAAGAAAAATCCATTTCTCCTTTTGACTTACAAAAAGCAGATGAGTTATTTTTAACGAATGTGATATCAGGTATTCAGCCTATTACTAAATACAGAAAAAAGAAATATGTTACTGATTTTGCAACTCAATTAGTTGAAATGTTGAATCAAAGTATTAATTAAGAGAAGGATTTTCGGGAGAATTAGAGAAGAGTAGGTATTCTCCACCTAATTCGCTCATTTTTTCTTTCCAGAAATCTTGACTATTTTTCCCGATAATTCTTTCTTTAAGTTCATTTTCTATAATAATCCAAGCATTTTCCTCTAATTCATATTCTAATTGCTCGGTTTCCCATCCCGTGTAACCTAAAAAAAAGCGTATATTTTCTTTTTTAATAATTCCTTCATTAATTAGTTGTTTGGTCATTTCAAAATTTCCACCCCAATAAATACCATTAGAAATTTCTATACTTTCAGGTATAAGTTCAGGTACATTGTGTATGAAATATAAATTATCTTGCTCTACGGGCCCACCATTATAAATTAAAAAAGTAGCATTTATTTCTGGAATTAAATCATTTATAGTGTAGGATAAAGGTTTATTCATTATAAAACCTACACTACCCTCCTGATTGTGTTCTGTTAATAATATAACAGCCCTGTTGAATAAAATGTCATTTAAAATAGATGGTTCTGCCAAAATCAAACAACCTTTTTTAGGTAACATCGATATCATAAAATCCTATTTTTTTATTGAAAATACTAAAATAATTTTAAGAAACCAAATTTTTTAGATAAATAACAAAAAAAACCTCTCAATTTGAGAGGTTTTTTATTTTCAAAAAATTATATTCAATTATTTTTTGTTTACTGCACCTTCTAATTCAGCACCAGCTTTGAATTTTACTACATTTTTAGCAGCAATTTTAATAGTTTTACCAGTTTGAGGGTTTCTACCATCTCTAGCCTCTCTTTTAGAAACAGACCAAGATCCGAAACCTACTAATGAAACTCTTCCACCTTTTTGAAGTGTTCCTTCAACACTTTCTAAGAATGATTCTAAAGCTAATTTAGCTGCTGCTTTTGTAATACCAGCTGAAGCTGCCATTGCATCTATTAATTCTGATTTGTTCATAATTAATGTTATTTTAATTGGGTTAAACTTAATTTTCTAATACAAATTTAGAATTATGATTGAATTGAGCAAATATTTACAAGTATTTTTCTTAAAAATAGTAATATTTCCGATAAAGAGCTGATAAAGTCGATAAAAAACAATTATTTTTAAAGTTTAACTTTATAAAACTAGCGCTTTTGGACTAAGTTGTATGCCATTTAGCAACTCGTGCGTCAGCATTTTTTTCTTGCCAGGAAATTGTAAACATATCACTTTCAACCATCCGTCTGATAAGGCAATTTTCATTTCTTTTTTGGTTAAATGAATACTACCTTTTTCCACTTGGTGGATTTCAGGTATAAATTCAGATTCATAAATTTTTACATTCCATTCTTGCTCTTCGTCTTTTATGTATGTCCAAGCAGTTGGATATGGCGATAATCCTCTAATTTGATTATAAATTGTCTCACCAGTAGCATTCCAATTGATTTTACAATTGTCTTTATTTAATTTATAGGCTGTTTTTAAATCTGATGCTTCATTTTGAATAATTGGATTTACTTTTCCTTCCTTAATTAACTCTAAAGTTTCTAAAACAGTAGTACCTCCTAATTCCATTAAGCGGTCATGTAAAATTCCAGCATTTTCATTAGGAGCAATAGTGGTTTTTTTACTCAAAATTATGGCACCAGTATCTATTTTATCATCTATAAAAAAAGTTGTTACTCCTGTTTCTTTTTCGCCATTAATAATTGCCCAATTTATTGGGGCTGCTCCTCGGTATTGAGGTAGTAATGAAGCATGTAAGTTAAATGTTCCAAATTTAGGCATTTTCCATACTGCTTCTGGAAGCATTCTAAAGGCTACCACAATTTGTAAATTAGCTTGATATGAAGCTAATTCATTTAAAAAAGCTTCATTTTTTAGATTTGTTGGCTGTAAAATAGGTAATCCCTTTTCTAATGCATAGGCTTTAACTGCACTAATCGCTACTTTTTGACCTCTTCCTGCAGGTTTGTCTGGTGCTGTAATTACAGCGGCTATATCATAACCTGTTTTATATATTTGATCAAGGATACCTACTGCAAAATCAGGTGTACCCATGAAAATAATTCTTAGTTTTTCCATTATTTTAATTGGTATTTTTTATGTTGATTTAAGAAAATTTGGTCGTTTTCTAATAAGGTTTGTAGGGCAAAGATAAGGTCTTCCGTGTTTATTTCTAATAGATTTTGAAGCTCATGTGATGATTTGGCTTCTTTTTTTAAAAGCTCAATGATAGAATTTGGAGTTGAACTGATTTTTGAAGTTTCTTTTTTTCTACAACTTGAACATATTCCACAGGAAGAAGCATTTGCTTCTCCAAAATATGTTGAAATCAAAACTGACTTACACGTTTCTTTGTTATGAACAAAATTAAGCATGGATTGGAATTTTTCAATCTTTACTTTGTTTTGTATGAGTAGTTGTTTGGCTATTCGGTTGATTGTATAATCATCTTCTCGAGGTTCATTAAAAATGATTTTGCTATCATTTGAAAATAAATAAAGATCAATGAGTTCTAATTTTTTTAGTTTTTCAAGTATTTGAATGACTTGTTCTTCGCTTTTACCTGTTTTATTGGCAATTGCCACAGTATTGATTGCTGTAATTTGTTCAAAAATTCCTGGGTATGTTCTTAAAATGGTTTGTATAATCATTTCTTCATTAGGATGCAAACTAATATATCGAACTACTTCTCGACTCTCAATTAAAAATTGAAGTTGAGCTTTATCATTATTTTCATTAGAAAACGTTAATATTCCTGCACGGTCTAAAAATTGTATAGTGTTATATGTTTTAGTGACAGGTAATTGGTATTTTAAGCAAAAAGCTTGTAGGTTGAAAGTGAACCATTCATTAATGCCTTCACCATAAGCAATTTGGAAATAATTATTCAATGCATGATAAACCTTATTCAAAAAAGCTTTATCAGCAAGTACATTGATAAACTGTTCTTTTGTGATTTTAATATCAAATTCATGAGTTAGGAGTAAAGCAAAAGCTTTTTCGCCATTTCTTCCTGCTCTTCCTGCTTCTTGATAATAATTTTCAAGATTTTCAGGTAACTGGAGATGAATGACTGTTTTTACGTTGGGTTTGTCTATTCCCATACCAAAGGCATTGGTGGCAACTATAATAAGAGCCTTTTCTTCAAGCCAAAGTTGCATGTTGTTGTTTTTCTCCTTTGGTTTTAATCCTCCATGATAGTAAGTTGTAGAAAAACCTAAATCATTTAATTGTTTGCTCCATGTTAAACAATCTCTTCTATTTCGCACATATATAATAGCAGGCTGAGGATTTTTATTAAAAATTTGCTTTAGTTTATTTATTTTATCCTCTGTGTAAATAACATGGTAGCCTAAATTAGGTCGGCTGAAAGATTTTTTAAATAGTTTTACATTTTTTAGTTGTAGTAAAGTACATATGTCTTTTTGGACTTGTTCAGTAGCCGTTGCAGTCAATGCAATAAAAGGGACTTTAAAGTATTCTTTTAGTTGTCCAATTTTTAAATAAGCAGGCCTAAAGTCATGTCCCCATTGGCTTATGCAGTGGGCTTCATCAATAGCAATGAAGTTGATGGGTAATTGCTTTAGGCGTTCTAGTATCCAATCTTGTTGTAATCTTTCGGGAGATAAGTATAAAAATTTATATCCCCCATACATGCAATTATCTAGTAATTGCCCAGTTTCTTCCCATGATATGCCACCAGTTAATGCAATAGCTTTGATGTCTCTTTTTTTAAGATTGTCAACTTGATCTTTCATTAAGGCTACCAGTGGTGAGATTACCAAACAAATTCCTGATTTGAGTAAAGCTGGAACTTGAAAACAAATAGATTTTCCTCCTCCAGTAGGTAGTAAGGCAAAAGTGTCATTGCCCTCTAAAAGGCTCTGAATAATAGCTTCTTGTGGTTCACGAAATGTATCGTAATTCCAATGCTTCTTTAAAACTTCTAAAGCATTATTCATAAGTTTAATCTATAAATGATCGATAATAAAATGATATCTATTTTCAACAGAAACTTTTGGTACTTCAATTAAATCATAACCAAATTTAGTATAAGTATCTACCAAAAAGTCATGGATTTGCATGGCTTGTTCATAACTTTCATATCTTTCACTATCACTAGTATAAATTTCTTCCCATGGTGGTAGTAAGAAAATAGTATCGTATTTATATTTTTGACAAGCTTCTATAAATTTCTCAGGGTAAACATCACCAATGAAGTCCATGTAAGCTAAAACATCTGGAATACCACGATCTATAAAAACTGTTTTTTCTTCTTTTAATGCGTTTTCAAATTGTTCAATTCTTCCCTCTAACAGCATTTCACTAAACAACATTGGATTAGTTAAAAACAATTGTTCAATACCTTTTTCACGAGCTTTTAAAGTAACTTCTCTTGAAATTTCAGGGTAACAAATAAAACCTTCTTCTTGTAAATGATTAATTAATGTTGTTTTACCAGAACTGGGACCACCAATCAATAATATAATTTTTTTATCCATTTCTCTCTTAAAAAGGCCAAAAATACTATTTTTTTGAAATTTAAAACAGCTTTACTATTTCTTTCCTAATATTATATTTTCAAATAACGGTTTATAACTGTATATTTGTGGTTTTATAAACTCAAAATAATGGATAAGAAAACGGAAGAATTTTACATTAGGCTTAAAGGTGAATTAGAAGAGTCAACCTCTTGGCCTTCAAGTTATTTGTACAAGTTTATTGTTCCTACCGATACAGAAAAAATTGAAAAAATTGAAACAACTTTTGATAACTTAGGCGCCGTTATTGAAACACATTCTTCTAAAACAGGTAAGTATACAAGTGTTTCTATTGAAGTAGTGATGAAAGACGCAGACCATGTGATAGAAAAATACCAAGAATTATCAACCATAGAAGGCATTATATCTTTATAACATGACATATAAATCAGAGGAATCGGTTCAACATTTAGAATACAATTCACAGCGTGAGCATTTAATCATTCCAGAATATGGAAGACATGTTCAAAAATTAATAGATGAAGTAACTAAGATTGAAGATAGAGAAAGAAGAAATAAAGGGGCAAAGTATATTATTTCAGTATTAGGAACGTTGAACCCTCATTTGAGAGATGTGCCTGATTTTCAGCATAAATTATGGGATCAGTTGTTCATTATGTCTGATTTTAAAATAGATGTAGATTCACCCTATCCTATACCAACCAAAGAGGTGATTACATTAAGACCAGATCGTTTGCCTTATCCTCAAAACTTTCCTAAATACCGTTTTTATGGAAATAACATCAAATATATGATTGATGTGGCTTGCAAGTGGGAAGATAGCGAATTAAAAAATGCTTTAATTATCGTGATTGCAAATCATATGAAAAAAAGTTACTTAAGTTGGAATAAAGAAACTGTAACCGATGAAGTGATTTTTGAACATTTATATGAGTTATCTAATGGACAATTAAATTTATTGAAAACAGATGAAGAATTGTCTACCTCACAAAATTTGATGAAAGTAAATAAAAAACAGTCTAACAAGACGCAGTTTTTTTCAAAAAACAATCAAAATCAAGGGCAAAGAAATAATTCGAATAATAATAAAAATTTTAAGCCAAAAAATAATCAAAATCAGAATCAAAAAAATAATAACAGAAAAAATAACAATAACTAAATGGGAACATTCAAAATTGAAGGCGGAAAGCCCTTAAAAGGAGATGTGCAGCCACAAGGTGCCAAAAATGAAGCGTTACAAGTTTTATGCCCTGTATTATTGACTTCAGAAAAAGTTAGAATTACGAATATTCCAGATATTATTGATGTTAATAAATTAATCGCATTACTAGGAAACTTAGGTGTAAAAATTAAAAAAAATGCACCTGGAGATTATACTTTTCAAGCCGATGAAGTAAATGTTGATTATTTAGAAACTGATGCTTTTAAAAAAGAAGGTGGGTCATTAAGAGGTTCAATAATGATTGTGGGACCGTTATTGGCTCGTTTTGGAAAAGGATTTATTCCTAAACCAGGAGGAGATAAAATTGGTCGTCGTCGTTTAGATACTCACTTTGAAGGTTTTATAAATTTAGGAGCGAAATTTAGATATGTTAAAGAAGAACATTTTTATGGAGTAGAATCTAAAGGTAAATTAAAAGGGACTTACATGTTGTTAGACGAGGCGTCTGTAACAGGAACTGCTAATATTGTAATGGCAGCTGTTTTAGCTGAAGGTATAACGACAATTTACAATGCTGCTTGTGAACCATATTTACAACAATTGTGTAAAATGTTGAATTCAATGGGTGCGAAAATCACCGGTATTGGATCTAACTTATTAACGATTGAAGGAGTGGATTCATTAGGTGGATGTGAGCATAGAATTTTACCGGATATGATCGAAATTGGTTCTTGGATTGGATTAGCTGCCATGACTAGAAGTGAAATTACGATTAAAGACGTGAGTTGGGAAAACTTAGGTCAGATTCCAAATGTTTTTAGAAAATTAGGTATCACATTAGAACAAAAAGGGGATGATATTTATATTCCTGCTCATAAAGATGGATATGAAGTTAAAACCGATATTGATGGTTCTATTTTAACCATTGCTGATGCGCCATGGCCTGGATTTACTCCCGATTTATTAAGTATTGTATTAGTAGTTGCTACTCAAGCCAAAGGTGATGTTTTAATTCACCAAAAAATGTTTGAAAGCCGCTTATTCTTTGTAGATAAATTAATTGATATGGGGGCTAAAATTATGTTATGTGATCCACACAGAGCAGTGGTAATGGGACATGATTTTAAATCGCAACTAAAAGCTACAACCATGTCTTCACCCGATATTAGAGCTGGTATTTCATTATTAATAGCTGCTTTATCGGCTAAAGGAACAAGTACCATTCAAAATATCGAACAAATTGATAGAGGTTACGAAAGAATTGACGAGCGTTTAAGAGCATTAGGTGCTAGTATTGTAAGAGTGTAAATATAATAAAGCAACATTAAAAAGACCTGACAAGTTATTAAACCTGTCAGGTCTTTGTTTTTTTATCATGTTAGCATTGAGCCGCAAATACCTAAACCTACAATCAAATAGAGCGTAGCAAAAATAAAAAATGTTATGGCAGTATTAGGTGACTCTTTCTTAATACGGAATCCTATTAGTGTTAAAGCTAAAGGAGGACCAAACATTACTACTAATATGAGAATTAATAACCCATCTAAATTTCCCACTTCTAGTGCTATCATACTTAAAATTTTATATTGTTTCTTAATTCTTCTAATTTAATTTGTTTATCATCTCTGTAAAACAAGTTCATCGTTTCAAATGGAATAATTTTATTGTCTTTATTAACAATATGAACACATGATTTTTTGATTGCTCTTACGTCAAAATTATAAGCATCAATAAATTGCATGATAATAATCCTAAATAAATTGTCGTAACCTAAATTAGGTGCATCTATATTAGGTAAACAACACATAATTGATTTTAAATTTTCTTCAGCAACTTCTACGGAATTTCCAGTGCTGAACAAGTTTATCATTTTTTCTTTTAAAACATTATCTTGTTCATATATAATTGTGTTTTTACTATTGTCTAACAAGTCATTCGGATTGATGTATCTTGTTAAAGGAAAAACAGAATTATCTAATTTTAAAGCGTAACCCATAACTAGAGCATCGGGATTACAAGGGACTGGTAATAAATCATCAGGATTGAAAATTGTAGTTTGTTCCAAAATTTTTCTTCTTACTTCAGTTAAAGTCATTCGATCAGTTTCGGGATTAAAATTTTCTAATCTTCCAGCAATTTGAGTAGGTTGAAATGTTACCCCTCTAACACATTTTTGTTGCAAAGCGAAATCTATTATTTTTCCAATTTCGTTGTCATTGAGTCCCTTTTGCAAGGTTACAACTAATGTGGTTGACAAATTTAATTCGTTTAAATTTTCGATGGCTTTCTTTCTAATATCCCATAAATCAGCACCTCTTAATTCTTGTAAAACCGAATTTTCAAATGAATCAAATTGCAAATAAATTTCAAAATCTGGTGAATAGCTTTTAAGTTGTTTTGCGAATTCTTTGTCTTTTGCAATTTTAATTCCATTGGTGTTTAGCATTAAATGTCTAATTGGTAGCGACTTAGCATAATCTAAAATTTCAAAAAAGTCAGGATGTAGGGTAGGCTCACCGCCGCTTATCTGTACTACATCAGGTTCTTTTTCATTCAATACAATTGTATCCAACATACTTTTAATTTCATCTAACGTACGATGTCTGCCATAAGTTGGCGATGAACCTGCATAGCAAGTAGGACAAGTTAAATTGCACCTATCAGTAACTTCTATTACCGTTAAACAAGAATGTTGTTCGTGATCTGGACATAAACCACAATCATAAGGACATCCATAATCTGTTTTAGTATTAAATTTATAAGGCGTTTCAGAAGGTTTGTTGTAATTCCTAATGTTTTTATAATACTGAATATCGTCTGCAATTAAAACTTTAGATTTTCCGTGCTCAGGACAACGTTTCAACATATAAACCCTATCATTTTCGAAAACAATTTTAGCATCAATTCGTTTTAAACATTCAGGACAAAGGCTTAAAGTATAGTCGTAATAGGTGTAATTTCTAACGGGCATTTTTAAATAAATTTAAAATTGTTTTATGATAATATAGTAAGCAAAGTAAGCATAAAAGTTGAATAGTGCTCAATCCGCAAATAAAAAACACATTAGGTTTTAAGAATTCTATACACAATCGAAATGTAAAATATGCAATCATGAAATATTGGAATAATAATCCCGCTTTTAATTTTTTAGTTTTCTGCTTTTGTAAAAAAATAAATAAAAAAAAGAGAAAAATTAATTCATACAATGCAATAGGGTGTCTATGTATTCCATCGCCAAGATTCATTCCGAGAAAAAAGGAAGTTTCTTTTCCATAAGTGAATTCATTTGTTCCGGATAAAAAACATCCAATTCTTCCAATAAAAATTCCAAGAATTATAGGAAAAACGAATAAATCTCCTGTAGATTGTTTTTCCTCAATAATTTTTTTAGAAATTTCTACACCCAAAAGTCCACCAAATAAACCACCCATAATGGTTTTCGAATTTAAAAAGTTAATAAGACTTGAAAAATTTGTTGGCATAAAAGGATTTTCTAATATGGCAAAAATTCTAGAACCTAAAAATGCACCTATCATGGCGCCAAGTATTATAGAAAGTTTATTTATTTTTGGAATAGTATCAAGATTTTGCTTCTGCAAATAAACGTAGTATCTAAATGCCAAAAAAAATGCTAAATACTCTAAAATTAAGTGAATATTAATATTAATTCCGAAAATTTCTGGTTCAAATGGTATTTTCAAATTTATTATTTTTACGAATTGAAAAAAATAGTGTACACTGTAAAATTAGTAGATTTATTCAATTATAATTTCTTTTAAACGATCTCTATATTTTTCTAGGATATCGGATTTATGTAAAAAACCAATAAATTGTTTATCTTGAATAACAGGTAAAATACTTTGTTGGGATGTTTCAAATTTATCCATAATGACATCAACAGTATCATTGAATTGAATAACAGTTTTTATGGGCTGAACTACTTCGTGTATTGAAGTATATTTGATTTTAAAAGCAGAAAAAATGATTGGTCGAACATCATCTAAATGAATTAATCCAATAAGATCATTTTTATCATTCAATACAGGAAATAAAACATCATCAGAATTTTTAATTTTCTCAATTAATTCGTCTAATGTTTTGGAGTCTTTTACAGGGCTGAATTTGGTATCTATCAATCGTTTAAAATCAATGGATTGTAAGATATTTTTATCTTTATCATCTGTAAAAACTTCTCCTCGATCGGCCAAATGTTTAATATCGAATGAATAGGGCTCTAATTGTTTAGAAATTGCAAATGAAATAGATGAAACTAACATTAATGGTACCATTAAGCCATACCCACCTGTAATTTCTGCAATTAAAAAGATAGCGGTTAGTGGGGCATGAAATAAGCCACTAAGAATACCTGACATACCCACTAGCGTAAAATTGCCAATTGGTAACTTACTTAATCCAATAGTGTTAAAAAAGTAAGCCACTGTAAATCCTAGATAAGATCCTACAAATAGGGAAGGTGCAAAATTTCCTCCGTTACCACCCGCTCCTAATGTAATTCCAGTCGCAAAAACTTTAATTAACATGGTAAAAGAAATAAAGACCAATAATACCCATTTTTTATCGCTAAACAATTCAAAAATGGAGTTTTCTACTAATTTGTTAGGTTGATTGTCAGCTAATAGTTTAATACTTTCGTATCCTTCACCAAAAAGAGTAGGGAAAACAAAAATTAATAAGGCCAACATTCCAGAACCGAGTAAGGCTCTTCTAAAACTATTTGTTTTTCGTTTTGCAAAAAAGGCTTCAACCTTCCTAAAATTTCGTGCATAATGCACAGAAACGAAACCAGATAAAATACCTAATAAAATGTAATATGGTAAGTTTCTATTTTCAAATTCATAAATTTGTTTGAAACTAAATAGAATGTCTTCTTTTAAAACAATAGAAGAAATAATCGCTCCTGTAGCGGCACTAATAATTAATGGTGTAAAAGCAGTAATACTAATTTCGGCTAAAACTACTTCAATAGCAAAGAGTACACCTGCAATAGGTGCATTAAAAGCAGCCGCTATTCCAGCTGCCACACCACATGCTAAAAGTAAAGTCCTATCTTTATAGCTAAGTCTATAATTCAGTGCATAATTGCTCCCAAATGCTGCGCCTGTTACGGTAATGGGAGATTCTAAACCAGCACTACCTCCCATACCTACAGTTAACGAACTTGTAATAATTTGTGCATACATCTGTTTGGAGGGAATAATACTTCTTGTTTTGGCAACGGCATACATAATTTGTGAGGTTCCTTTATCAATATGACCATTTAGCACCTTTTTAATTACTATTACCGTTAGTAAAATTCCAATAATTGGTAATGTACTGTTGCTGTAGGGTAAATGTAAAATACCATCTAAGTATTGAGAATATTTATATACAGAATGAGCAAATGTCTTTAATACAATTACTGCCATAGCAGCTGAAAGCCCAACTAAAACACTAGAAATATATATAAATTGTCTTGGTGATACCAAGGTTTTAACCTTCATAAAAAACAATTCAAAACGTCTGAATGTTCTAAAGAAAAAATCGGAAATTTTGTTGTTTCTAGGCATATTTATTAATTTATACAAAGGTAAAGTTTTCCTAGTTTAGGAAAATAAAAAGATATGAAGATTTAAATTATTTTTCTTAAAGCTTCTTTAACACTTAAAGGTTTAAATGGGTTGTTTTGTACAAATTTTAAAACTCCTTGAGGATTTACGGAAGCATAATCACGTAAGGCCCAACCAATAGCTTTTTGAATAAAAAATTCTTTTGAATCTATATTTTTTAAACATTCAGATTTTAATAGTTCAAAATCGGTATCTAATTTGTATCCTAATTGGAAAATAAGAGCAGTTCTTTTCAACCATAGGTTATTAGAATTTGAAAAACGCTCGATAAGTTCATATTTTTCACTAGGAAATTGTTTCAAATATCCTCCGATACCATATTTTGCTAAAGTATCCACACTATCCCACCACGAATGTTGAAGAAGCAATTCTTCAATAAAGAATTGGTCTGTTATCTGCCAATTCTTTTTGATATTTGCTAAAACAATATCTATTGCACATTGATGAAATTCTCTATACTCAGCTTGGAATAATTCTAATGCAATTGTTCTAAAATTTTGTTTTACTTCATCGGGGTATTGAATTAGTGTTTTTTTTAGAATAGCTCTTCTCAATTCAGTCTTAATTCCTAAATATTGAAATTTATTTTTCATATATTTTTCCATAGGAACGGCTTCCTCAGGATTTTTAGCTTGATGCATTTGAGTAATTAAAGCTTTAGTAAATGTCATAATTGTGCATTTAAAAATTGATTACAAACGCCTTGTAATTCTTCAAAAAAGGCAATAAATTCTGATTCAAATTCATCATAAAATTGCTTTAACTCGTGTATGGCTTCATCCATTTTAACTCTATGTTTGGTTCTATAATCCATTTGAAATAAAATAACACTTATTCCCTCTAGAGTTGCATAAGATACTAACCAATTCCTTCCAATCATATAGGGCAACATTTTTTGAACGCGTTCCGTTAGAATTGAATGATGCTCTTGCAGTAATAGGTAAAATTCTTTTGCATATTGTTCTAAAGGAGTTGGGCAGTAATGGGACCAATTTTTGGCTAAAAAATGATCGTAAAAAATATCCATTATAACCCCTGAATAATGACCATACTTTTTATGCAATCGATGTTTACTTTGCCTATAAATAGGGTGTGAGTCTGTAAAAGAATCAATAAGTCGATGTAAAAGAATACCTTTCTTTATTTCTGGGGGATATTTTTCATATTGAAGCCCTTTGATACTATCAGCCATAAAGTTTCCTATCTTTACAGTTTCCTGATTTCCAGATAAATAGATGTGTGCTAGATAGTTCATGAAACGAAAAAGACATTGTTTTTTTGTAAAAATAGAAAAATTTTAACAAAAAATGAACTTTAAAAAGACAGATAAAGTATATTTGCTTCACTAATTAACTCAAAATTATATGACATTAATTAAATCTATTTCTGGAATTCGTGGTACGATAGGCGGTACAGTTGGTTCTAATTTAACTCCAGTTGATGCAGTTAAATTTGCTTCTGCTTATGGGAGTTTTTTAAAAACAACTGTTCAAGTTGATAGGAAATTAAAAGTGGTTATTGGAAGAGATGCTCGTATTTCTGGTCCCATGATTCATAATTTAGTAGTCAATACATTAGTTGGATTAGGTATTGATGTAATTGATTTAGGCTTGTCAACTACGCCAACTGTTGAAATTGCAGTTTCGTTAGAGCAAGCTGATGGTGGAATTATTTTGACGGCATCGCACAACCCTAAGCAATGGAATGCCTTAAAATTATTGAATGCCAAAGGTGAATTTTTAAGTAGTGCTGATGGAGCTAAAATTTTAGAATTAGCTGAAGCTGAAGCTTTTAATTTTGCAGAAGTAGATGATTTAGGAATAATAACTGAAAATCAGGCTTACATGGATATTCATATCGATGAAGTTCTTGCTCTACCTTTAGTTAATGTTGATAAGGTTAAATCAAAGAAATTCAAGGTAGTAGTTGATGGAGTAAATTCTTCTGGAGGTATTATTATACCTAAATTATTAGAAGAAATGGGTGTTGAAGTGGTGAAATTATATTGTGAACCTAATGGTCATTTTCCACACAATCCAGAGCCTCTGAAAGAACATTTAGGCGATATATGTAAGTTAGTTGTTGAAGAGCAAGCTGATTTTGGAATTGTTGTTGATCCTGATGTGGATCGTTTAGCTTTTATTTCAAATGATGGGGAAATGTTTGGAGAAGAATATACATTAGTTGCTGTTGCAGACTATGTTTTGAGTCAAACTCCAGGAAACACGGTTTCAAATATGAGTTCTTCAAGAGCGCTTCGTGACATCACGGTTAAACACGGAGGTAATTATCAAGCTAGTGCCGTAGGTGAAGTGAATGTTGTTGAATTAATGAAAGCTACAAATGCTATTATTGGGGGAGAAGGAAATGGCGGAATTATTTATCCTGAAATTCATTATGGTAGAGATGCTTTAGTTGGAGTAGCTTTATTTTTAACTTATTTAGCAAGTCAGCATAAGTCTGTTGCGGAGTTAAGAGCTTCCTATCCTCAATATTATATGAGTAAAAATAAAATTGAATTAACACCTCAAATTGATGTTGATAATGTTTTAAAATTAATATTTGAAAAATATCAAAAGGAACAAATTTCAACTGTTGATGGAGTCAAAATTGATTTTGCTTCGGAGTGGGTACATTTAAGAAAATCAAATACTGAGCCTATTATTCGAATTTATACAGAAGCTCCTACTCAAAACGCAGCAGATGTATTGGCAGAACGTTTTGTTACTGAACTAAAAAGTATTGCAGGAATATAAATATTCAACATACTAATTTTAAAATCTAAAAATCCCGATTAAATCGGGATTTTTTTATGCTTGTGGTTCATCATAGTTCACCATCCAATGAATTCCAAATTGATCAGTAAACATACCGAAGTGTGCACCCCAAAAAGTTTTTTCTAATGGCATGGTTATTTTTCCTTTCTCTGACAAACCATCGAACAAATGCTTAGCTTCTTCTAAGGTAGCCGTATTTATAGAAACCGACATATTGGTTCCAAAGGTTACTTCTCCACTAAAATTTGTACTATCACTAGCCATTAATACTGTTTCTTTACTTATGGGTAAACTAACATGCATAATTTTATTACCTTCTTCTTCACTCAAGGGTGGACAATTTTCATCAACAGGCATGTCTTTGAATCTTCCTATATAACTAAATTCACCACCAAAAACTGATTTATAAAAATTGAATGCTTCTTCTGTATTTCCATTGAAGGTAAGGTAAACGTTTACTGTTGCCATAATATATTATTTTTTTTAATTAAGTCTTTAATAATTTTTACATGATGTAGGGTGTGAATATAAAGAAATTTTTTAGTTTCCTTTTGATTTAAATGACCAAAATAAGGATGATCAATAAATTGATTTTTATTTATTTTTTCTAGTTGATTAAGGTTTGCCAAAGTTGAATTCCAATGCTCTTTTAGTGAATTTTCTGTAAATGTAGTAGGTAAAACTGTTTTTGGAGCTTTAGCTTTGCCTCTAGGAATATGTTTAGTTGTAAAAACGATTGTTTTCCAAATGGAAAAATTGGGTTTATAATTTTTTGGATTACTTTTTTGAATTCCATTAACTATTTGATCAATTGTTAAAAGAATATGTTCTATTTGCCAACCTACATTAGTATGAGTCACAAAAGAATTTTCTAATTCACACATAGGAATATGCTTTTCGATTTCTTTTAATAAAGCATAAGTAGTTTTCATTTTTAATTTTTAGTAAACATACAAAAAAATCTGCTAAGTCAACTAAGCAGATTTTTGCTTGAAAATGGTATTTACTCCAAAAATATAATTTGTTTTAATGCTTTCTTTTTTTATGACCTTGCTTTTTTTCATATTGATGGTCATGATGTTTTAGTCTGTTTTGTTCGATTATAATCACTCTGGGTTCTTGAATATGAGCAACTTTATATTTTCTGCAATGATCCGTATTATGAAAATATGGCGTTGCACCAATATAATTTAATTGAATTTGTGTGGCAGCTCCCAAATTGATTCCAATATAAGGAGCAGGTACCTTAACACTAATTGACCATTTTCCATTATTCAAATAAAAGTAAGCGCTTCGTTGTAAGTCATAATACAAGTTATACTGAGGAAAATAAATGTGTCTTGTTTTAGCTCGATATCCATGCGCTGGTGCCCATTTTGGAGGTTTTCCATGTGCCAAAGATGATGAAGGCATCAAAAAAAGAAAACTAATGAAGACGACAATTACTAATTTTAACGATTTAGTTTCCATAAAATTTATTTTAAAATTTCTATGAAGTAAAATTAGTAAGATGAAGTGCGAGACTTGTTATACAATTTTTATAAAAGATTATAAAATTATTATTTTGTTGTTGTTTTTGCTTTTGCTTTTGCTTTTGCTTGTTTTTTGAAATAACCTCTAAAGAAAAAATTGTGTTTTAAAGCTTCTAAATTTTGATTTAAGCGAATGCTTGCTTCATTAATATTAATCATTGTAGAATCAATTTTTTGAACTAATTTAGGATCATTAGATAAATAATTAATAACACCTTTACCATTTTTTGCATTATCAATAGTTGTATTTAAGTTATCTACAACTAAGTCGATCTTTTTACTTGATTTTTCTAAGTTGATTACGATACTTTTTATTTTAGAGGCAACCATTGTATCATTTACAACACCAATCAAATTATTTTTTTGATTTAATGAAGTAATAATTTTGTTTAAATTTTCAATTGAAGAAGTGGTCCCTTGACTAGTCATTTTTAAATAATGAATAGTTTCTTTTAAATCTTGGGCAACATCAGCATCATTTAGAAGTAGACCAACAGTTCCTTTTCCAGCTGATATTTCTTTAGTAATTTTAATTAAATCTGACGTAAGAATAGCTGCATTTTCGTTAGTAACACTTAAGGTCTTTAGCATATCTTCGGTTCTTACTTTATTAAATGATTGGATAATATCATTTGGCTGAATAGGTGCTGAAATACCTTTACCGGGTATAATATTGATAATCATGTTACCTACTAATCCATCTGAGCTAATGGCTGCTATTGCATCTTTTTTAATGTGGGGCAAAATTTTGTTTTCAATGGACATTTCTACTTTTATGACTGTGTCATTTAACATTTCTATGGTTGTAACAGTTCCTATGTTGATTCCAGCATAGCGAACGTTATTTCCTAATTGAAGTCCATTAACGTTATTGAATAGTGCACTAATTGTTGTTGTCTTTCCAAACATATTTTTTTTGTTGCCAATAAAGTATACGGCGGTAACAAATAGAACCAAGCCTATAATAACAAAGATTCCTAACTTAAATTTTTCAGCATTTGTTTTTTCCATAATTATTTTATTTGAAAAAGGCTTTAACTTTTGGATCCTCACTTTTAGAGATTTCATCAAAAGTACCTTCAATATAATTTTTTCCATCAATAAGCAAAATCATTCGATCGGCTACAACTCTAGCACAATCAATATCGTGTGTAATAATTATTGAGGAAGTTTTATATGTTTCTTGAACAGATTTCATTAATTGAATAATTTCTTTAGAAGTAATAGGATCTAAACCTGTAGTTGGTTCATCATAGAGTATAATTTTAGGCTTTAAAATAAGTGTTCTGGCTAATGCAATTCTACGTTTCATACCACCCGATAACTCGTTTGGCATTAGATCTATAGCTTTTTCAAGTCCCACACTTTTTAATACTTCTAAAACCATTGGTGTTGCATCCTTAATTTTTCCAAATTTTTTTGTATGTCTACGTAGTGGAAATTCAAGATTTTCTCTAACGGACATAGAATCATATAGCGCGCTTCCTTGAAAAAGAAAGCCAATTTCAGTTCTAATTTCATCTAATTGCTCTTGTTCAAGTTGAGTCATGTCTTGTCCCATTACCTGAATTTTTCCACTGTCAGGTTGTACTAATCCAATCAAACATTTTATCATAACAGATTTTCCAGAGCCTGATTTGCCCATGACCACCAAACTCTCACCATCATTTAATTCTAGATGGAAGCCATTGAGTACTTGATTGGTTCCAAAGCGCTTTCTTAATTCTTGTATTTCAATAATGGGTTGATTCATAAATCATAAAAAATATCAGTTACAAAAACGGCTATGAAATCAATGACAAATAATAGCATTGAGGTATATACAACAGCAGAATTAGCGGCTAAACCTACACCAGCGGTTCCTTTATTACTGTTATAACCTTTGTAGCAACCAACTAATCCAATGGCAAAACCAAAGAAAAATGATTTGATTGTAGCTGGAATTAAATCGCTGAATTCTAATGCATCAAAAACTTGATTAAAATAGAGTGTAAAAGATACATTTCCTTTTAAATTTTCTACCAAATAGGAACCATATATGGCAATTGCATCTCCTATGATGATTAAAATGGGTAGCATTAAAATTGTTGCAGATATTCTAGTAACAACTAAATATTTAAAAGGATTGGTTCCTGACACTTCCATAGCATCAATTTGTTCAGTTACTCGCATGGAACCCAATTCAGCACCAATACCTGAACCGATTCTACCAGCACAAATTAAGGCGGTAATAATAGGTCCTATTTCTCTAATAATTGAAATACTTACCATTGAAGGCATCCAAGAAACTGCTCCAAATTCTTGTAAAGTAGGGCGTGATTGCAAGGTGAAAACTAACCCAATAATAAATCCTGTAACACTAACTAACAATAAAGAACGATTTCCCATTTGGTAACATTGTCTTAGGAATTCTCTAAATTCAAAAGGACTTTTGAATACTTCCTTAAAAAATCGTCCGGCAAAATAAGAGAGATCTCCAATTTCAATTAAGAAAACTTGAATGTATAGTTTTATTTTGTTTAAAATTGGATACATAGAATTAATGGATTGAACAAATCAAATATACGAATTAGCTTAAAATTAAAGTGACCTTTATTTAATTAAGTTTAACTATTTAGTTGGTATTATAATCCTAATTGTTTCACAACATCTTCTGAAAAAAGCATTTGCACTAAAGAACCTTCTTTTTCAATATTAACGTATTTCCAAGTGTTTTTTGTTAAATCGTCGCTAATAGCTAATACCTTTGAACGTTTATTAATGGTAAAAGTATATGTTTTAGCATCATAAGTTGCTTCAGTGGCTCCCATACTTTCTTTAATCATTTCTAGCATCATTTCAGCAGAATCCCCCATGTCTTCTTTAAATGTCATGGTCATTTTATTATCATGCTCAAAAACACAAAAGGTTTGACTACCAATTTTCTTAATTTCTCCAAAAGAAAAATTAGGATTTGTTTTTATTAATTTAATGGTCATTGCTTCATTATTAAAAGCTTCAAACATGACATCTTTCATTTGCTCTCTTGAAGCGATTTCAAATACTTTTGGATATGTTTGATCTAAAATTTTGTCAAGATCTAAAGAAATTGCCGTATCATACATGAGTTGGGCTTCGGATTTTAGTGATTTTATATCCTGTGAAAATGAAGTAATAGTATATACTAAAAAAAGAATAGATAGAATTTTATTTTTCATGGTGTGATTTGTGTTGATGTTTTAATAAATCTAGATTAAGTTTGGATCCGGTTTTTTAAATGTTGGAGGCATTTCCGAAATATTTGCTATTCTCTTTTTATTTAATTTCATTACAAAATCATTTTCTGTAGTAAATAAAATAGCAGACATAAAAGGATTGTTAATGTAAGGTATTAGTTCGTCACTTAATTTATTCAAAGGAATTATTTTTTCTAGTTCCTGCAATCCCTCTTTATATATTTTAAAAATAACGCTACATTTTAATTCATTTTCAATTGTAATTGTTCGCACATAGATATTTTGAAGTTCTGGTTTTCCAATGGTTTTAGCCAAAGTTAGTTTAGCAAATGTTCTATTAGATATACTAGTTAAGACTAAATTAAAGAAATCGATATAAATAGGGGAGTTCATAGGTAATAAATTTATGTAAAAATAAAAAAAATCCCCTACTAAGTAGAGGATTTTTTCAATTGAAATTAAAAATATTATTCATTCACAATAACCCATTCTCCTGAAGCAATCATTGGTTCTGCTTTTTTGTATTTCATCGTTTCACTTTTACCGCTGATGATATGTTTAATGGTTACTGAATCATTTCTATTGATTTTAGGTTGGTCACGAACAATAGTTTCAGTAATAGTTGGTCTTTCTTGAACTTCTTGCGATTCATTTGAAGCTGGTGAACTTGCACCAAACTCTTCTTTAGACTCGATATAGTGTTCATGCACTTCTTCTAAAGGAGCTTCATGAATATTATTCGCATTGTAAGAAGGTAACTCTCCTTTGAATAAGAACGAAATGACATCTTTATTTACCTGTTCAATCATTTTCTTGAACAACTCAAATGCTTCAAATTTATAGATTAATAAAGGATCTTTTTGTTCATGGACAGCTAATTGAACCGATTGCTTTAACTCATCCATTTTACGTAAATGTTTTTTCCAAGATTCATCGACAATGGCTAAAGTGATATTTTTTTCGAAATCTGTAATTAATGATTTACCTTCAGTTTGATAGGCTTTATCAAGATTCGTTACCACATTTAATGTTTTAATTCCATCTGTAAAAGGCACTACAATTCGCTCATATTGTCCATTATTGTTTTCATAAACGTCTTTAATTACAGGAAAAGCTTGGTGCGCATCACGTTTAACCTTGTCTTCATAATATGCATAAGCAGCTTGGTATACTTTAGCTGTAATTTGAGCATTATTCAATTTCATAAATTCAGCTTCAGTTACTGGAGAACTAATGGATAAGGTGCGAATCAATTCAAATTCAAAGTTTTTGAAATCATTTACCATTTTATTGTTCTCAACGATTACTTCACAAGTATCATAAATCATGTTTACGATATCTACTTTTAATCGTTCACCTTCAAGTGCATGTCGTCTGCGTTTATAAACCACCTCGCGTTGAGAATTCATCACGTCATCATATTCTAATAAGCGTTTACGAACACCAAAGTTGTTTTCTTCAACACGCTTTTGAGCTCTTTCTATTGATTTAGTCATCATAGAATGTTGAATTACTTCACCTTCTTTTAATCCCATTCTATCCATAACCTTAGCTACACGTTCAGAACCAAATAAACGCATTAAGTTATCTTCTAATGAAACATAAAATTGTGAACTTCCCACATCACCTTGACGACCAGAACGACCTCTTAACTGACGATCTACTCGACGTGAATCATGTCGCTCTGTACCGATGATAGCTAAACCACCTGCTGCTCTAACTTCTTCTGTAATCTTAATATCTGTACCACGTCCTGCCATGTTTGTTGCAATAGTTACTACTCCAGGTTTTCCTGCTTCAGCTACTATTTCAGCTTCACTTTTATGCATTTTGGCATTCAAAACGTTGTGAGCTATTCCTCTCATCTTCAACATGCGACTTAATAGCTCTGAAATTTCAACCGAAGTAGTACCAATCAATACAGGTCTTCCAGCTTGAGAAAGTTGAACAACATCTTCAATAACAGCATTAAATTTTTCACGAACTGAACGATAAATCAAATCATCACGGTCAATTCTTGAAATTGGTTTATTGGTTGGGATTTCAACAACATCTAATTTATAAATTTCCCAAAATTCGCCAGCTTCTGTAACCGCTGTACCTGTCATACCTCCTAGTTTATTATACATACGGAAGTAATTTTGTAGGGTGATAGTAGCAAAAGTTTGAGTAGCTGCTTCAATTTTTACATTTTCTTTAGCTTCTATAGCTTGGTGTAAACCATCAGAATAGCGACGACCATCCATAATACGTCCTGTTTGTTCATCAACAATCAAAACTTTATTATCCATGATTACATATTCTGTGTCTTTTTCAAATAAAGCATAAGCTTTTAACAACTGAGTTAACGTATGAATACGTTCAGATTTTACAGAAAAATCACGGAATAAACTCTCTTTTAATTCTGCTTCGGCTTCTTTATCTAGATTTTGTTTTTCAATTGCAGCAATCTCCATTCCAATGTCTGGTAAAACGAAGAAAGTTTCCTCTGTATCTTGAGACAGGAATTTAATTCCATTATCAGTTAATTCAACTTGATTATTTTTTTCTTCAATTACAAAATACAATGCCTCATCTACCTTATACATTTCACGACTATTGTCTTGCATGTATTGGTTTTCTGTTTTTTGAAGAATTTGTTTTACTCCTTCTTCAGATAAAAACTTGATTAAAGCTTTGTTTTTTGGTAAGGCACGATGAGAACGTAATAATTGGAATCCACCGTCTTTAGTATTTCCTTCTTTAATCAAGCGTTTAGCTTCTGTTAGACAGTCAGTAGCAATTTTCTTTTGTAAGTTAAATAAGTTTTCAACTTTAGGTTTTAATTCTAAAAATTCATGGCGATCTCCATCAGCAACAGGACCAGAGATGATTAAAGGTGTACGCGCATCATCAATCAAAACAGAATCTACCTCGTCAACAATAGCAAAATTATGCTTTCTTTGAACTAAATCCTCTGGTGAATGTGCCATATTATCTCTCAAATAGTCAAAACCAAACTCATTGTTGGTTCCATAAGTAATATCAGCGTTGTATGCATTTCTTCGTGCAGGTGTGTTCGGCTGGTGATTATCAATGCAATCTACGGATAAACCATGAAATTCAAATAAAGGTGCTTTCCATGTACTGTCACGTCGTGCTAAGTAATCATTTACAGTTACTAAATGTACTCCATTACCAGTTAATGCATTTAAATAAATAGGAAGAGTAGCAACTAATGTTTTTCCTTCACCTGTTTGCATCTCAGCAATTTTTCCTTGATGTAGAACAATACCACCGATTAATTGTACATCATAGTGAATCATATCCCAAGTGATAGCTTTACCAGCAGCATCCCATGAATTTGCCCAAATTGCTTGGTCACCTTCAATAGTAATGTAGGGCTTAATGGCAGAGAATTCTCTATCTTTTGCTGTAGCTGTAACCACTACTTTTGTATTTTCTTTAAATCTTCTTGCTGTTTCTTTTACTACGGCAAAAGCTTCAGGTAAAATATCACTTAAAACTTTTTCAGAAATTTCATAAGCTTCTTTTTCTAATACATCAATTTCAATATAGATGTTTTCTCTAGCGTCGATATCAAGAGTTATTTCGGCTTGAGCTTTTAATTGTTCAATTTTGGCATCTTTTTCAGCACGAGCTTCTTTAATTTTTTCTTTAAAAAATGTAGTTTTTGCTCTCAATTCGTCATTTGAAAGTTGTTGTAAAGCACCTTCAAATGATTTGATTTTGTTAACAATAGGCTGAATAGCTTTAATATCGTTGGCTGATTTATCGCCAACAAATATTTTTAAAATTGAATTAATTATACTCATAGTTTGATATTTATGTGTTCCCTTGTTAGGGAGGTAATTTTAAAATGTAAATTCCACCAAAAAAAAAGTCTCACTTAGAGACTTTTTAGTTGTGCTTTTATTTTTAATACTCATCCTCATTCCAAAGATAGTCTTCGTCAGTTGGATAATCTGGCCAAATTTCTTCCATTGATTCATAGATTTCTCCTTCATCTTCAATAGACTGTAAGTTTTCTACAACTTCTAATGGCGCTCCAGTTCTAATTGCATAGTCGATTAACTCGTCTTTTGTTGCTGGCCATGGTGCATCACTTAAATAAGATGCTAATTCTAACGTCCAATACATCTTTAATTAGATTTTTAGTTTTATGCAAAAATAAATTTTTAACTCAAAAAGTCAAGTTTTTTTTGAAATATTTTTTATTAATTTTTAAGAACGTAATGTGTTTCATTCAAAATGAGAAATTTAGATTTCCTCTTTTCTGGGAATCCATTTAATTTCTTCAGCGTTTAAATCGTGTGACAACTTTCGTGCCAATACAAATAAATAGTCAGAAAGTCGGTTCAAATAAGTTAAAACAGCTTCATCAATGGGTTCTTCTTCGTTTAAATGAGTGGCTAAGCGTTCAGCTCTCCTACAAACACAACGAGTTATATGACAATATGACACGGTGATATGTCCGCCAGGTAAAACAAAATGGGTCATAGGTGGTAATTCAGCGTCCATAGCATCTATCTGTACTTCTAGTAGATTAACATCTTTTTCACTAATTCTATTGATGTTTAATCGTTGTTGACCATTTTTTAATACTTCTTTTTCTGGTGGAGTAGCCATAATGGCACCTACGGTGAACAAACGATCTTGGATTTCCATTAAAATTGTTTTATAAAAAGGATTTATGTCTTGATCGCGAATTAATCCAATATATGAATTGAGTTCATCGATAGTTCCATAGCTTTCAATTCGTAAATGATGTTTAGGCACTCGTGCACCTCCAAATAAAGATGTAGTACCTTTATCCCCCGTTTTGGTATAAACTTTCATGAAAATTTATTTTTGTTTTTTTAATGAGAAGACTACTCCAAAGGTTAACGCCAAGGCAATAAAACTCAATGAAGCCCATTCTGGTAATTTGTAATGATGTACTAATAACATTTTGATTCCAACAAACGTTAGAATAGCAATAAGGCTGTATTCTATGTAACTAAATTTTTCTAACATATTGGCTAAAAAGAAATACATAGAACGTAAACCTAAGATGGCAAAAATATTAGAACTAAAAACTAAGAAAGGATCAGCCGTTATTGCTAATATGGCAGGAACACTATCTACAGCAAAGATTACATCCATTAACTCAATAACTATTAGCGCAATGAATAAAGGAGTTACATAGTTAATTCCGTTTTCACGAACGAAAAATTTTTGCCCATGAATTTCATGCTTAATAGGAAAAATTTTGCCTATTATTTTATAAACTTTTGAGTCTTTAGGATTGAAATCTTCTTCTTCTTTAGTAAATAACATCTTTAAGGCTGTGAAAATTAAAAATCCTCCAAATACATAAGTAATCCAGTCAAATTTATTGATCAGAGCTACACCTAAGAAAATCATTAATCCTCTAAAAAAAATAGCACCTAAAATGCCCCAAAACAGAACTCTGTGTTGAAATTTTTGTGGAATTTTAAATGAAGAAAATATAATAGCAATTACAAATATGTTATCGGCACTCAATGACAATTCAATTAAATATCCAGTAATATATTTGATAGAAGCTTGGTAAGGTGTTAAATTAGTTGGATTGTCTATGTATTGATGAGCATATAACATGTGGATGATTCCAGAAAATATAAAGGAAAGTGTAACCCATAAAACAGTCCATTGTGAAGCTTCTTTTGAGCTAATTACGTGTGGGTTTTTGTTAAATACCCCTAAGTCTAATGCTAAAAAAACGGCTATTGCACATAAAAATATAATCCAAACAGTCATGATATAAATTGATTTTTGACAAATATAAGGT
>NZ_JAGKWP010000161.1 GCF_021151785.1 Flavobacterium sp. | reverse complement strand
AAAATAACCTTATAAAATTAAAAGAAATGAAACAAATTAAAACACTAATTGTAGCTTTAACGTTAATTATTGGATCACAATTTACAACTGCTCAAACTAAAGTAGCACATATTAATGTACAAGAATTAATGACGGCAAACCCAGCCATGAAAGCTGCAGAAGCTCAAGTGAAAAAATTACAAGAAACTTATGACGTTGAGTATAAAAAAATGGTTCAAGAGTACCAAACAAAATTAGCTCAATATGAGAAAGAATCTGCAACTGTTGGTGACGCTGTAAATCAAACTCGTTCACAAGAAATGCAAGATATGGGGTCTAGAATACAAAAATTTCAAGACAATGCATCAAAAGCATTACAGGACAAAGCGATTGAATTACAAAAACCGATTATGGAAAAAGCTCAAGCTGCAATTCAAAAAATTGCACGTGCTAAAGGAATTCAATATGTTTTAGACTCAACTGTTGGTGGTGGTGTAATCTTAGCTGACGGACCAGATTTAATGGCTGACGTTAAAAAAGAATTAGGATACTAATTTTAAAATAAAAAATAATTTGCTGCTCATTCTTATTCTAGTTTGAGCAGTTTTTTTTTACTTTTGTTATATGATCAACAGCAATCCCATAGGACTATTTGATTCAGGTGTAGGAGGAACTTCAATCTGGAAGGAAGTACATGCGCTATTACCTAATGAGGATACAATCTATTTAGCTGACAGTAAGAACGCTCCATATGGACAAAAATCAAAAGAAGAGATTATTTACTTAAGTAAAAAAAACACTGAATATTTACTCAACAAAAACGCTAAATTAATTATTGTCGCATGTAATACGGCAACTACAAACGCCATTAAAGAACTAAGGAGTTCATACGACATTCCTTTCATAGGTATAGAACCAGCTATTAAACCAGCTGCTTTGCACACAAAAACACACACAATTGGCATTCTTGCAACCAAAGGAACTCTTAATAGTGAATTATTTCACGAAAACATAAAGAAATATCATCAAATTAATATTATTGAACAAGTTGGTTTTGGACTTGTAGAATTAATAGAGAAAGGGGAACTATATTCTGAAAAAATGAATACATTATTACATCAATACTTAAAACCTATGGTAGAACAAAATATAGATTACCTTGTTTTAGGTTGTACACATTATCCATACTTAATACCTCAAATAAAAAAAATAATACCTTCCACAATAAAAATTATAGACTCAGGAGAAGCAGTAGCAAGACAAACTAAAAAAATTTTAGAAGAAAATCAATTACTAAATACTAATAATCGTTCAAAAGTAAATAATGAATTCTACATCAATGATTCACCTATAGTCATGCAAGAACTTATAGGTAAATCATTTAAAGCTATAAAAAAGGACTTTTAAGCTTATTTAAGACTCTTTTATTCTTCTTTAAACCAATTTGAATACATTACATAATTATTCGAAATACGATCAATTTCCCCTGCAAAATCACTAGCATTTAATTCTTTAACTTTTTTTGCTGGAATACCAGCATAAATAACACCACTTTCTATATGTGTATTTTGTGTCACAACACTACCTGCAGCAATAATTGAATTGCTCTCAACAATAACTCCATCCATTAAAATAGCTCCCATACCTATCAAAACATTATCATTAACTGTACAACCATGAACGATAGCATTATGACCAATAGAAACGTTATTACCTATTTTTGTTGGATGTTTCAAAAAGGTACAATGAATAACTGCGCCATCCTGAATATTAACTTTATCACCAATTGTGATTGAATTAACATCACCTCTTACTACAGCATTAAACCAAACACTACAATTGGCTCCAAAAGTAACATCTCCAACAATAGTTGCATTTTCAGCTACATAACAATCTTCTGGAATAACAGGAAATTTACCTCTAACTTCTTTAATTAACATAATTATCTATTTTATATAAAAAATCCCGAATAAATCGGGATCTTTTTTAGTTTACTACAGCTGGACAATTACAGTCATAAGGTTTATCTTTACAGAATACATTAATACCTAATGTTAACTGATGGTATCCTGCATTGTCAAATTTAACATTCCCTAAAACATGGTTGTAAGAATATGCAAACATAAACTGTTTATAATTTATACCTACAAAAGGAGTTACCCATTGAAGTTTTTGATTATTAACAACTCCACCATTAAGATATTGGGCACCGTCAAAACTTGTTCTATAAGACAAACCTCCCCATAACTTACCAAAATCCATTCCTTTGTATACTTTAGCGTTTAAATCAATCGATTTTTCACCTGTCTTTTCAATAAATTGAAACATAAAAGATGGCTCAACTAAAATTCTATCCTCATCACCAAAAACAGCTCCTAAACTCCACAAATATTTTCTCAAGTTATCTGACTCTATACCAGCAGAATAAATTTCTCTTCTTTGATTAGAAATGAAATTTTTCACAGTTACGTGTGTAAAGAAATCTAAATAGTGATAAGAAACTCCTAAATCCATATTAAAATAAGAATCCTTTTGCGTAAAACCACCACCAACAATAACAGGATCAAAAGTCGTAAATCTAGACTCATCTAATCTACTTTGAATAAAAGCCCCACTCAAACCAAAAGATAACATATTTAAATCTACTGTAGACCTTGAAAACATCAAATGATGTGCATAAGTCAATTTTGCACCAGATTGTGAGTGATAACCATTTTTATCATTAAAAGCAATAAATCCAATACCAGATTTCGAATCTTCCCCCAAAGATGTATTAAAACTTAAGGTTTGTAAAGCTGGTGCATCCTCCTGCCCGAACCATTGTTGTCTTCCTGTTAATCTAAGTTTACTACAATTTGATGCGCCAGCCATAGAAGGATGTATCAAATAATAATTATCTGTTAAATAATCAGTGTAAACGGCAATTCCTTCTTGTGAAAATACTGACTGAGCAGCAAATAAAATACTTAAAAATAAAAATTTATTAAATTTCATAATTGTTGGATGTTATCTCTTTAATGAAAAATGTGCTTTAAATTGTTTTTGTTGTTCGTTTTCTATATAATCAACCGAGAACCAATAATCCGTTGAAGGTAAGTCTTGTCC